>JBJDZM010000038.1:50397-54379 GCA_051867975.1 Eubacteriales bacterium
AGTCCCGCCTTGTCGGACATGAAGGTCTTGAATTTGTCCTGAACGGGTGCGAGAGCGTCTGCGCAGACCTCGCCAACGGCGAGTTTGAAGTCGCCGTAGCCGCGACCGTCAAATTCACGCTCGATCTCATCAAGAGTTTTGCCTGTGAAGACCGAGTAGATGGTCATGAGGTTGTTGATGCCGTCTTTGCCCTCGGCGTACCTCACAGAGGTGTCGGAGTCGGTAACGGCGCGCTTGAATTTGCGGATTATCGTGTCACGGTCGTCGAGAATATAGACGACCGCGTTTGTGTTCTCGTCCGACTTGCTCATCTTTTTCGTCGGGTCTGCAAGCGACATTATCTTTGCGCCGTTCTTAGCCATTATCGGCTCGGGAATGGTGAAGGTGTCGGGATAGATTGCGTTGAAGCGAGTTGCAACGTCTCGGCAAAGCTCAACATGCTGCTTTTGGTCGATTCCGACAGGCACGACGTCGGTCTGATAGAGCAGGATATCCGCCGCCATAAGCACGGGGTAGGTGAAAAGACCTGCGTTGATGTTGTCGGCATGCTTTTGCGACTTGTCCTTGAACTGAGTCATGCGTGAAAGCTCGCCGAACCCTGTAAAGCAGTTTAAGAGCCATGCAAGCTCGGCATGCTCTTTGACGTGCGACTGAACATAGAGAGTGTTCTTATCGGGGTCGAGACCGCAAGCCATATAAAGAGCCAACGTCTCGTATGTGCGGCGGCGAAGGTCGGCAGGCACCTGACGCACGGTTATCGCGTGCTCGTCTACAACGCAGTAAAAGCACTTGTACTCGTCCGAGTACGCAGAGAAATTCTTGAGCGCGCCGAGATAGTTGCCGATAGTCAGATTTCCGCTCGGCTGAACGCCCGAAAAAGATACTTTTTGGCCTTGAAACATAATAATTTCCTTTCTTCGGGGCTTTGCCCCTTGACCCCACCTAAGGAACTTTTGAAAAAGTTACTTAGGAAACCTCAAAACTTATAAACAAGGCTTGGGGAATGTTTATCGTATTTTGAAATAAAAAATCCCCGACAGGCTTTCTGTCGGGGACGAATTTACATAAATCCGCGGTACCACCCACGATTTGAGGGAATATCCCTCCGCTCAACACATAACGGTGTGTTCCGTCGTTCATACTGCGCTTGCGCGGTTCTGTCCGCCCTCGAAAGTCCATTCAATCTCTTGTGTCCGCCGAACTCTCACCCATGTCGGCTCTCTGTGGAACAGGGAAGAGAAATACTAATCTTTCTCATCGGTTTAGATGATTATATCACCGTTTTTTCACTTTGTCAACAGTTTAAGCCAAATTCGCGCGCGATCTCACCGAGAATTTTTATTCCCTTTACTATCTGCCCGTCGCTTGGGGTGCTGAAATTCAATCTGAATGACTGCGAGCCTGCCTCGGTGTCGCAATTGAAGGTCGCACCGGGGACTATACGGACGTTGCGTGCGGTTGCTTCCTTTATATAAGCCATCGCATCGACATCTTCGGGCAGAGTACACCAGATAAAGAGTCCGCCTTCTGGACGGGTGAATTTGACCGACTTCGGCATCTCACGCTCAAGGCAATCGAGCATCAGAGTGCATTTGTGCCTGTAAATCGCCTGAATATCCTTGATGTGTCCTTCAAGGTCACATTCGGTCATATATCTGTGGCATAGAATCTGGAAAAAGAGGTTAGTATGGACGTCGCTCGTCTGCTTTGATACGACCATCTTCGACGCAACCGGGGCTGGAGCGATAACGAAGCCGACACGCATACCGGCAGACAGAATCTTTGAGAACGTCGAACAGTAAATAACAATGCCGTCCTCATCCATGCTCTTGATAGTAGGGATATCTTTTCCCGCAAAGCGCAACTCTCCGTAAGGATTGTCCTCAAGAATCATAAGAGAGTATTTTTTCGCAAGCTCGTATATTTTAACTCGCTTTTCGTACGACGTCGTAATTCCGCCGGGATTCTGGAATGTCGGAATGACGTAAATGAGCTTTGCGTTCGGAGTATTCCTTATCGTCTTTTCAAGATCTTCGATGTTCATTCCGTCGTCATCAAGCGGAACACCGATCGGAGTTGCGCCGTTTGAGCGGAAAGCGTTGAGCGCGCCGATAAACGTCGGATTTTCGCATATGACAGCGTCTCCCTCGTTGCAAAACACCTTGCAGGCAAGCTCAATGCCTTGCTGACCGCCCGACACTATTATCGTCGTGTCGTCAAAGCTGTCGCCGTATGCCGTTGATTTGCCTATATTGAATTTTTCTTTTTGTCTTTTTGCGATTACCTCGCAGAGCGGAGTATAGCCGTCGGTCGCGCCGTATTGGAGTGCCTGTGTCGGACTTTCCTTGTATATCAATGCCGAAAGACGCGCCATGTCTTCAACGGGGAAGGATTCGGGTGCAGGATTTCCTGCGGCGAATGATATGGTATCGGGGCTTGACGGAGCCTTAAGTATCTCTCTTATCGCCGAGGGCTTGAGGTTGGCTATTTTATTTGAAAAGGTGTAGTTCATATCTTCTCCTGTGAGATTGAATATTGTAAGAAAATTATAGCACTGCTACATGTGTTTTTCAAGTGTTTTTGACAAAAATATTGACTTTTTGTGTCGTCGGTGATATAATCAGTTGACACTGATCTGGAGGATAATATGAAAATCAACAAATTACAGACGTTCATTGATATTGTAATAATATTGATCTGCGGAGTGCTGTCTGCCGTCGCACTGCACACCTTTGTCAATCCCGCAAACTTTGCGTCGAGCGGAATTGAGGGAATTGCGGTAATGCTTCAGCATGTCACGGGAATCAACCTGGGTTATTTCTCGCTTGCGATAAATCTGCCTTTGCTTATAGTTGCATGGTTTTTTATAAGTAAAAAATATGTCATCTACACCGCTCTTTATACGGTAGCATCCTCTGTTATGATGATAGTAATGGAGAAAATGCAGGTATATCAGTATGTGACCGAGAATAACACGTGGATCGCGGTTTTTGCATCGGGCATCATTCTCGGCGTGCGTACGGCGCTTATGATAAGGATAGGCGGCTCATCCGGCGGTGTTGATATCGTGGCGAGCATGATACAGAAAAAAAGACCGTATATCAATATCGAGACTCTGATCACGGCATTTTGCTATTTCACGATTGCAATTTCGTTCTTTGTTTATTGGAACATTGAGAGCGTTTTAATGTCCGTCGTACAGATGCTGATATTCAACCTTGCCATGGGATACGTGCTTAAATCAAGCAGGACCGCCGTTGAAGTCAAGATAATCACACCCGACCCCGAGGCGTTCAGGGATGAAATAACCATGAATCTCAAGCACGGCGCGACGATCGTCAGGTGCGAGGGAATGTATACGGGCGAAGGAAAGCACATGATCATTACCATAATCAATATCAATCAGATGAACGACCTCATCAAGCTTGCAAAGAAGCATAAGGACTCATTTATCTATTTTGGAGACGTCAGCGGAGTGCAGGGTAATTTCCGTTGGCACAAAACCGATGCCGTGAAATGATCGGCGTGAAAAATACTTCCGCCCAAAAGGAAGGATGGAGATCGTTATGGCAAAAATGAAATGGAAGGGCGGAGCACTCATAGCACCTCTGCCTCCGGTCATGGTCAGCTGCGGCGACATGGAAAAGTCAAACATCATCACGGTTGCGTGGACGGGAATAATCAACACGATACCCCCGAAGACGTATATTTCGGTGCGTCCGTCGCGACATTCTTATAATATTATAAAGGAGAGCGGAGAGTTCGTTTTGAATCTCACGCCGTCAAGACTTATAAAATCCGCCGACTATTGCGGAATCTATACAGGTGCAAAGGTGGATAAATTCGCAAAGTGCAACCTTACAAAGGAAGAAGCAAATGAGGTCGCCTGTCCGCTTATCGGGGAGAGTCCGCTCTCGCTTGAATGTAAGGTGAGCGAGATAATTCCTCTCGGAACGCACGATATGTTTTTAGCCGATATCGT
>JBJDZM010000039.1:0-2770 GCA_051867975.1 Eubacteriales bacterium
GTCTGAACAGCGTCCTCCATACCTTCCGGCGGATACTTGTGCTTTTTCAAAAGTTTCTTGATAAGCATACGCATTTTTGCTCTTGCAGACTCACGCTTTTGCCAGTCTATCGTTTTATTCTTACGGAGCGTATCTGCAAGCTCCTTTGTAATGGCAATCAGTTCATCGTTTTCGTAGAAGTCCTTAATTGCCTGCGGCTTTGTTAATGCGTCATAGAAAGCAAGCTCATCAGCAGTCAGTCCGAGCTTGTCGCCCTCTTTTTGTGCTGCGGCGATTTGCTTTGCCAATTTCAGCATTTCTTCAATGACTTCTTCATTGGTCAGCATACCGTTGAGATAAGCATTGAGAGAACGCTGCATAATCTCGCTGAATTTTTCGGACTTAACCACATTTGTCCTGCGATAGACCGACACCTGCTCCGCAATCAGTTTTTTCAAGAGTTCAACAGCAAGGTTCTTTTCCTTCATATTTGCGACTTCCTGAAGGAACTTCGGGTCAAACAGAGAAAACTCCTCTTTAATGTCTGAGAACAGGTTGATAACGCCGTCGCTCTTGATACTCTGCTTCAAAAGTTCATTGATTCTTGCGTTCATTTCCGGCAAGGAAATCTTCTTTCCAACGCCTGTATTTGTCAGCCTGAGTACCAATACACGCACGGACTCGAAGAACGCTGCTTCAAAGCGGCTGTCCTCATCAACCAAAGATGAACAGAGAGACAACGCCTGATGAAGCATAAGGGCTTCCTTTACAAAAGAGTCCTTCTCATCAACTCTTTCTCTGCCCATAATGAAGTTGACAGCACCACTAATAGTCTTTGCTCTTTCAAGGTCTGTGCCGTTTTGGAACTTGGAATAATCATATCCGTGGAATTTGTCACGGCAAACAGACAGCTTTTCCAAGAACTTCGGATAAGCAACCTTAGCAACATCGGTATCGCCGTAGTTTTTCTTATCACGGGAGGTATAGTCATTCATTGCCTGCTTTAAGGCGGTGGCAATACCTACATAGTCAACGACAAGTCCGCCTTCTTTGTCTCTGAACACACGGTTTACACGGGCGATTGCCTGCATAAGATTGTGTCCGGACATAGGCTTGTAAACATACATCGTGGCAAGAGACGGCACATCAAATCCGGTCAGCCACATATCAACAACAATAGCGATTTTCAAAGGACTGTTATTGTCCTTAAATTTCTTTGCAAGCTCGTCCTTATGGTGCTTGTTTCCGATAATTTGTCGCCATTCTTCCGGGTCATTATTACCGGAGGTCATAACGACTGCCACCTTTTCCGTCCAAGCAGGACGAAGCTCCAGGATACGCTTGTAAATCTTCATAGCGATAGGGCGAGAATACGCAACAATCATTGCCTTACCGGTCAACAGGTTTTCACGGTTATTCTCGTAATGGTCGAGAATATCGCAAACCAAAGAATTGATTGTATTATCATTTCCGAGAACGGCTTCCATCTGTCCAAGCTCACGCTTGCTCTTTTCAATGACTTCCTCATCTGCATTGGCTGCCATAATGTCATACTCGGCGTCAATCAATTTTAAGGTTGCTTCATCAAGGTTGAGCTTAATTACACGGCTCTCATAGTAAACCGGGCGTGTAGCACCGTCCTCGACAGCCTGCGTCATATCGTAGATGTCAATGTAATCTCCGAATACCTCACGGGTACTGCGGTCTTTGGAGGAGATAGGTGTACCTGTAAAGCCAATGTATGTAGCGTTCGGTAAGGTGTTGCGGATAATACGGGCTGTGCCGATAACACGCTTGGCAACATCTTCGCCTTCTTCGTTCTTAGTAATCTTTATTTTCTCGGCAAGTCCGTATTGACCTCTGTGTGCTTCGTCAGCCATAACAACGATATTGTGGCGTTCGGACAGAGGTTCGTGGGACTCCTCAAACTTTTGCATTGTGGTAAAGATAATGCCGTTTGCCTGTCTGCCGGCAAGCAGAGTTTTCAAGTGTTCACGGCTTTCTGCGTGCATAGGCTCTTGTCTTAAAAAGTCCTTGCACTTTGCAAACTGTCCGTAGAGCTGGTCGTCAAGGTCGTTTCTGTCGGTCAGAACCACGATTGTCGGGCTGTCTAATGCTTCCTGCAACAAATGGGCATAGAACACCATAGAAAGCGATTTTCCGCTTCCTTGTGTATGCCAGAACACACCGCCTTTACCGTCGGTAACAGTAGCGTGTTTTGTGGACTCAATCGCTTTTCTTACCGCAAAATACTGATGGTATCCGGCAAGAATTTTGAATGTATTGATACCCTCATTAGAAAAGCAAATGAAGTTCTTTATAATATCGAGCAGTCTTTCTTTTTGGAACATACCCTCAAAGAAAGTGTCAAACTGAGCATACTGTGTGTTTTCATAGTCGCCGTCTTTGGTTTTCCACTCCATAAAGCGGTCTTCACCGGAGGTGATCGTACCCGCTTTGGAGGTCAACTGGTCGCTCATAACGCAGATAGCGTTGTAAATGAACATAGACGGGATTTCCTGCATATAGTTACGGAGCTGCCTGTACGCTTCGGAAGCGTCCGTTTCTTCACGGGAAGGAGATTTAAGCTCGACCAAAACAACCGGCAAACCGTTCAAAAAGAGAATTACATCCGGGCGTTTGTTGCTGTTCTCAATGAAAGTCCATTGATTAGCAACGATAAAGGAGTTGTTGTCGGGATTTTTGTAGTCAACAAGATAGACGATAGAGGAACGCTCCTCTCCGCCAACAAAAAATCTTACAGGGATACCGTTTTGCAGATAGTCCATAA
>JBJDZM010000040.1:0-2768 GCA_051867975.1 Eubacteriales bacterium
ACGTAACGATACTCAACGAAAATGCAAGTAACGACCCCAACGCTTGCACGACGATCGTAACAAACTTCGTCAGCAAGAAGGTCGACCTTATAATGGCAAACGCAACTCCCGCGCTTCAGGCGGCAGTTAACGGCACAAAGACGATTCCCGTTCTCGGCACTTCGATAACCGAATACGGCGTTGCCCTCGGAATCGACAACTTCAACGGACTTGTAGGCGGCAACGTTTCGGGCACGAGCGACCTCGCTCCTCTTGACCAGCAGGCTAAGATGATAGTCGACCTCTTCCCCGACGCCCAGAAGGTTGCGTTGCTTTACTGCTCGGCAGAGCCCAACTCAAAGTATCAGGTTGAGGAGATCAGAAGACAGCTTGTCTCTCTGGGACTCACCGACGCGAACATTAAGGACTTCGCATTTACCGACTCCAACGACGTAAGCGTTCAGGCGGCGGCAGCGGCAGCGTTTGCGGACGTGATCTACATCCCCACCGATAACACTGCGGCAAGTTGTGCGGATACGATTAACGGACAGATAGGCAACACGCCCGTAATCGCAGGCGAGCAGGGAATCTGCAAGGGTTGCGGCGTTGCGACACTTTCGATCGACTACTACGACCTCGGCGTTGCGACAGGCAAGATGGCGGCAAAGATACTCAAGGGCGAGGCTAAGATCGAGAAAATGAAGATCGAATACTCGGCGGAGTTTACGAAGATGTACAACGCGGACAAGTGCGCGGAGCTTGGAATTGACGTCGCGGCACTTAAGAACGCGGGATATGTTGCGATAGAAGAATAAAAACTGAAGAATAAAGATTTTTGAACTGCTTGCAAGGCGTGGGCTTTGCAAGCAGTGTTTCAATAGAGAAAAAAGAACAAAGAATAAAGAATAAAGAATAAAGAATAAAAATAAAGGGTACAACAATGGAAACACTACTCAATTGGCTCGGCACGCTGCCGGGTGCCATGGCTCAGGGACTTGTCTGGGGTATAATGGCGATAGGACTTTATATCACCTTCAAGGTGCTTGACCTCGCCGACCTCACGGTTGACGGTTCGATCTGCACGGGAGCGGCGGTCTGCACGATGCTGATAACGAGCGGCGTGAACGTCTGGATCGCGATGCTTTGCGCGTTGCTTGCAGGAATGGTGGCAGGTTTTGTGACCGGCATGCTCCACACTCTGCTCGGAATACCGGCAATTCTCTCGGGAATTCTGACACAGCTCATGCTCTGGTCGGTAAACCTTATCATAATGGGCGGAAAGGCGAACGTCGCGCTTTCGAGATTCAAGTACGGCGACAAGGTGCTTATAAGCTCGGGAAGCTCGGACATTTACGTCACGCTTGCGATACTTTTCGGCTTTGTTGCCGTGATAATCGCAATTCTTTATTGGTTTTTCGGAACCGAGATGGGAATGTCGCTCCGCAGCACGGGTTGCAATCTTGAAATGAGCCGTGCGCAGGGAATCAATACGAATTTCACAAAGGTTTTCGGACTTTCGCTCTCAAACGGCGTGGTTGCGCTGGCAGGCTCGTTGCTTGCGCAACAGCAGGGCGCGGCGGACATAAACATGGGACGCGGAGCCATCGTCATAGGTCTTGCGGCGGTCATCGTCGGCGAGGCGCTGTTCCAGAGAAAGACGACCAATTTTGCGCTCCGTCTGCTCTTCGTAGTATGCGGCGCGATAATCTATTGGTTCGTATTCCAGACGGTCATCTTCTTGGGACTTCCCAGCGAATACTTGAAGATGCTGTCGGCGCTCGTCGTTGCGCTCTTCCTCGGAATTCCCAACATAAAAGGTCGCATCGCGCGCAAAAAGAAAAAGAAGGAGGCGGCGAAGAATGCTTGAGATCAAGAATATTCACAAGACCTTCAACGAAGGCACGATAAACGAAAAAAAGGTTTTTGAGGGTCTGTCGCTGACGCTTGAGGACGGAGATTTCGTCACCGTCATCGGCGGAAACGGAGCGGGAAAATCGACGATGCTCAATATCGTGGCAGGCGCGTATCCCGTCGACGACGGAGAGATAATCATCGACGGCGAAGACGTTACAAGACTGCCCGAACACAAGCGCGCGAAGTTTATCGGACGTGTTTTTCAGGACCCCCGCATGGGAACCGCATCGGATATGTGGGTTGAGGAGAACATGTCGGTTGCGGACAGCCGCGGACATCACCGCGGGGTGCGCTGGGCGATAACGGGCAAGGACAGGGACAGATACCGCGACGAGTTAAAGCAGCTCGACCTCGGACTTGAGGACAGACTTACCACGAAAATGGGACTTTTGTCGGGCGGTCAGCGCCAGGCGATAACACTGCTTATGGCGGCGATGAAGAAGCCGAAATTGCTCCTGCTTGACGAGCATACCGCCGCACTCGACCCGAAAACGGCGGCAAAGGTGCTTGAGATAACCGATAAACTGATAAAAGAGAATAACCTCACCGCGCTTATGGTCACTCACAATATGAGAGACGCGATAGCGCACGGCAACCGCATCATCATGATGAACGCGGGAAAAATCGTCCTCGATATCAGAGGCGAGGAAAAACAAAAGCTGACAGTCGAAGCCCTGCTTGCAAAATTTACGCAAGCCAGCGGCGCCGAATTCACAAGCGACCGCGCGCTTTTGGGATAGAAGGATATGCAGGGGGAGAGGGTGCCTTTTTTAAGGAAAAAGGCACCCTCTCCCCCTGCACCCCCTCACCCTTCAAAAACCTGGTTCTATAATAAATGTTGGGGTAACCAACAGATATAGCGAAAAAAAACAATA
>JBJDZM010000041.1:0-2698 GCA_051867975.1 Eubacteriales bacterium
CGTTTTCTTTTTCGTATTCAAGGTAAAAGTCGGGCGTATACTGTCCCATGAGGCTCAAAATCATGTTCTCACTTCCTATCTCACGTGCCACGAGAGTCAGGACGTCGATCGAGTCCTGTCTGTGCGAGGGAAGAATGAGGTGGCGGAGAATTATTCCTTTTCGGAGTCTGTCGGGTTTGTCGGCAAAAAATCTCGGCGCGCCGACCTGACGTAGCATTTCACGGACCGCGTCAAGCGCGACGGCGGGGTAATCGGGCGCGCATGAGTATTTTTTCGCAATTTCGGGAGAAAAATATTTGAAATCGGGCATATAAATGTCAATGAGACCGTCAAGGCGGCGCAGGCTCTCGACACTGTCGTATCCGCCCGAGTTGTAGACCGTCGGCACGGGGATCTTGTGCTTTATCTTATCGAGAAGCGAGGCGAGCATGTCGGAAAAATGAGTCGGAGTGACAAATTCGATGCACTCGGCACCCTGCTGACAAAGAGAGAAGATCTCGCGCTCAAGTATTGTTTCGGTCATCTCCTCGCCGCACCCTCCGCGGCTGATCCTTCGGTTTTGGCAATAGATGCAGCCGAGATTACAGCCCGAGAAGAATATAGTTCCCGCGCCGCCCTCGCCCGCGATACACGGCTCCTCCCAGCGGTGGAGCATGATCTTCGCTACCGAAAAGTAGTCTTTTGAGTTGCAATATCCGAGCCTGCCCGACGCGCGGTCGGCATAGCATTTTCTCGGACACATAGCGCAACTGCCCATCGAGAATCCCTCCAATCTTACTTTTTCGTTTAATTATACAACAAAAAACACTTTTTTTCAAGATTTGAAGTGTAAATTGGAGAATTTTTTTGATAACTATTGATTTTTTGATAAAAAAGTATTACAATAAAGAATGGTTAATTCTGCATCCGAGGATAGCAAAGTTTAACATGCGGTCGGATATACGCAAACAATTTTTGCGCCGCAATGTTGCAGAATAGAGACTTGCGTGAAGGGAACTTTCGCCTGAAGGCGGCATCCCCTGCTTCACGCACGAATTTTGCAGGGCAAAATTCACTGATAATTATTTTTGTTGCCGCTATGCGGCAGAATGGAGTAATAAAATGGCAAAATTTCGTAAGATAGGAATACTTACGTCGGGCGGCGATGCACCCGGCATGAATGCGGCTATCAGAGCCGTTGCGAGAAAAGCAATAAATGAGGGCATCGAGGTAGTCGGAATCCTTGAGGGATACAACGGACTTATAAACGGTAATCTCCGTCCGCTTGACAACCGTGCGGTGTCAAACATAATTACCACGAGCGGTACTATTCTTTATACGTCGCGTTGCCCCGAATTCAAGACCGAAGAGGGAATGGCTAAGGCGATAAAGACCTGCGAGGAAAATCATATAGATGCTGTCATAGCTATAGGCGGTGACGGAACCTTCCGCGGTGCAACCGACCTTACAAACCACGGTATCCCCTCAATTGGAATTCCCGGCACTATCGACAACGACATCACCGCAACCGAATACACCATAGGATTTGATACGGCGATGAATACCGTAATCCAAATGGTCGATGCGTTCCGTCAGACCTGTGAGTCTCATGCGAGATGCAACATCATTGAAGTAATGGGCAGAGACTGCGGAATGATCGCACTTTATGCAGGTGTTGCGTCGGGTGCGGTTGCTATTGCTATCCCCGAGTTTGAGTTTGATGAGGAATACGCGATATCCAAATTCAGAGAGGCGAGAGAACACGGCAAGCGCGGAATGATAGGCGTATTTGCCGAGGGCGTATCGCTTGACAACACTAAAAAATACAGCGAGGAGTTTGTAGGCAAGCTCCAGAGTGAAACGGGAATTGAGACGAGATTTGCGCGACTCGGACACGTTGTTCGAGGCGGAAATCCGACGTTGCGTGACAGACTTGGCGCAACTCAGATGGGTGCTGAGGCTGTAAGCTGCCTGCTTGACGGCAAGAGCAATGTCGTAGTGGGTGTCAAGAACGGTTTGATAACAGATATCGATATCAATTACGCGCTTGTGCTTGACAGAATGTACAAGGGCAAGCTGAAGGACGGCGACCTTGATAAGTTCACCGCGGCGCAGATCGAGGAAATGAAGGAGACTTGCGCGCGCAGAAGAAACAAGATGGAGAAGCTTTACAGGCTGTCCTTTGAACTGAGCAAATAAAATTTGCGGACAACCGTCTGCAACGGTAGCAAAAAAATAAGGCTCTTTGCCAATTTAACAAAAGCAAGGGACGCGCCGCGGCGCGTCCCTTGTTTTGATCGATTTGTTTTGACCGTAAGGTCATTTCAGTCGGTTACTTATCAGGTTACGGGTTTCTTACCCTTTTCCTCGGGAAGACTTGCAAATCTGTTACCATCTGCATCGTAGAGGTCGGTTCCCTCGAGTCCCTTGTAATCCCATGCGATGATATGGTCTCCTTTTGCCACCTTATCGCCGCCGTAATGATACTCGTTGCCTGAGATATCGACGTTTATACATCTCTCAATGTAAATGGCTCTTCCGTATTTGTCGTCTCCTACGGGGTTGCCGTTCGCATCCAATACGCGAGTTCCGCCGAGTTCCATTTTGGTACGACATTCGATGTAGTTGTCTTTGATCTCAACGTTTTTCGCGTCTTTAATCGCCATAACGTAGTAGTTATTCGTATTGATGAATCTGTTGCCTATGATCTTGATGTTCT
>JBJDZM010000042.1:0-3357 GCA_051867975.1 Eubacteriales bacterium
CGCACAGCAGCAATCCCAGGGCGGACAGGGCTTTGACGGCGGCGCACAGGGCGGCGCGCAGGACGGTCAGTTCTACGACGCAAACTACGAGGATAACTCGAATAAGTAATTTATCGCTTTATGGGAAAGACATATCGTCTTTCCCATATGGTGCGAAATAAGACTTCCCCGAAAAGGGGAAAACTTACCGCTCGCGGCGGGAGCAAGACAGAGCCCTACGGTTTACCGTGGCGGAAGCCGTCCAAGATAACGATGATATCAAACCGTTCGACGGATTAAAGAGAAATCAAAAACAGCAGAGGTGCGTTGCCTTAAAACCGTAGGGCGGGCGGCTTGCTCCCGCCGTTCTAGGCAAATGATTTTCCCGAAATGTTGTCATCTCAAATCCTTCGTTCGCGGTGGGAGAAGGACTCCCACCCTACAGGCGACGGTGGCGGAAATTTATCACATGATTATTGATTCTGATTCGTTTGTCTCGGCGGGAGATAAACCCCCGCCCTACGGTTTGACGTGGCGCACCTTTTCCGCTTTGGGGTTGTTCTGAATCTGTCGAACGGTTTGAATTTACCGTCACGCAGGATATTTGACATTACCACACGGTCGTAGGGCGAGGGCTTGTCTCCCGCCGTTTCCGACAAATGATTTTTCCGAAATGTTATCGTTTTAAATCCTTCATTTGCGGCGGGAGATAAACCCCCGCCCTACGGCTTGCCGTGGAACAATCTATCTTTAACTTAGAGAGACCTCAAATTTAAAATCACTATCTCGGCTGGGTTCAACACTGTTCCAACACGGAATATCTCAGTAGGTTGAAATTTTGCTTGCAAAATTTCAACGTCACCTCACGGCAGTTAGAACCCCATGCGAGAAAGCTTTTGCGGAGCTTTTCTCGAAAAGCGACCGCGTCTCTCCCGCATCCCCCGCATCATCATTTTACCCCATGGAGTTTATATATGGCAGACAAAAGAGACTATTATGACGTTTTGGGCGTGCAAAAGGGCGCGTCCGACGCAGATATAAAGAAAGCATACAGACAGCTTGCCAAAAAGTATCATCCCGACATAAATCCGGGCGACAAGGATGCTGAGGCAAAATTCAAGGAAGTCAACGAGGCTTACGAGGTCTTGTCCGACCCCGACAAGAAGGCGAAGTACGACCAATACGGTCACGCGGCGTTCGACCCGTCCTCGGGTGCAGGCGGCGGCTTTGGCGGTTTCGGCGGATTCGGCGGCTTTGGCGACGTCGACCTCGGCGACATATTCGGCAGCTTTTTCGGCGGCGGCTCGTCAAGACAGAGACGGAGCGGACCGCAGAGGGGCGACGATATTGAGGTGAATATCACGATAAATTTCGAAGAGGCGGTCTTCGGCTGCAAGAAGGATATCACCTTTACAAAATACGCAAAATGCTCGAAGTGTAACGGCTCGGGCGCAGAGAGCGGACAAGCAGAGACCTGCCCCGTCTGCCGAGGAAGCGGACAAAAGCGCGTTACGCAAAATCTCGGCGGCATGCAGTTCCAGACGACAACGACCTGCGACACCTGCCGAGGAACGGGCAGATACATCAAAAATCCCTGCCAGAAGTGCCGAGGTTCGGGACTTGAGAGAGTGACCAAGAACCTGACGGTCACGATCCCTGCCGGAATCGACGACGGCAAGGGACTTGTAGTCCGCGGAGCAGGCAACGACGGCAAAATGGGCGGCGCATCGGGCGATGTTTACGTAATGGTAAGCGTCAGACGAAGCTCTGTTTTCAAGCGCGACGGATACAACCTTTACTGCGAGGTGCCTGTCACTATGAGCGAGGCGGCACTCGGCGCGGAGATAGAGGTCCCGACGCTTGAGGGAAAAGAGAAATACACGATCTCAGAGGGAACGCAGACGGGAACGACGTTCAGCTTAAAGCAGAAGGGCGTGCCGATCGTAAACTCAAGCCGACGGGGAGATCTGTATTTCACGGTCAACGTCGAGATACCGAAGAGCCTCAACGAGAAACAGAAGGAGCTGCTCCGCGAGTTTGCAAAGGCGTGCGGCGAGAGCAATTATTCAAAGAAAAAGAGCTTTTTGAAGAAGGATAAGAAGTAAAATGACTGAAAATACGGACAAAGACTACCTATGCGGCGACTTCGGCGAGGTCAGTGAGTGGCTTCAGATAAAGGTTACCGTCAAAACAGAGCGACTTGACGAGCTTGTGGCTCTTATGAGCATGATAGAGACAAATCTCCTCATCGAAGACCTCAGCGACATCGACCTCAAGACCTGCTACGGCGACCTTATCGACGAGAAGATACTCAACGCCGATAAGTCACACGCATCGGTCTCTTATTTCGTCCCGAAGGACGCAAATATCGCCGACGATATGGCGTTCTTGCGTGAAAGACTCGCACAGTCGGGGCTGACAGACGCCAAAATCGAGGTCGTCGGCATCAACGAGGAGGATTGGGCGAACTCCTGGAAGGAGTTTTACAAGCCCTTCAAGATAGGCAAAATAGTCATCGTTCCGGCGTGGGAAAGCTATGCCGCAGACGACGGCGAGATAATCGTTACCATGGACCCCGGCATGGCGTTCGGTACGGGTACGCATGAGACCACCCGTCTCATTATCGGACTCCTTCAAAAGTACGTCCGCCCAGGTATGAGCCTGCTTGACGTCGGCACGGGCAGCGGAATCCTCGCGATCTGCGGCGCAAAGCTCGGTGCCGAGCCTTGCCGCGCGTACGACATCGATCCTATGAGCGTGCGTGTCGCAAACGAGAATATCCGTGAGAGTGGTCTTGAGGACAAGATAAGCTGCGCTCAGAGCGACCTGCTCCGTCAGGTGTCGAATATCGCGGGCGGTTATGACATAATCTGCGCGAATATAGTCGCCGATATCATCATACGCATGACACCCGACGTCTCGCCCTTTATGAGCGAGAAGACGGTGCTTTTGGCATCGGGAATCATCACGGAGAGATGCCGTGACGTCGTGAATTGCTTTGAGCAAAACGGCTTTAAAATAATAGAAAAAGCCGAGGACAACGGCTGGTGCGCCCTCGCGGTGGCGTTGAGATAAAGGAAATTTCTACCAGCCCCTGCGGCGGTGAAATAATTGAATTTCCGCCAGCCCTCGCGGCGGCGGTGAAAATAGCCGATTCGCCCCTGCGGCGGCGGTGAAAAATGCATAAGAAAAAAGGCGGAGTTTTCGCCTTTTTTTGATACCCGAAAACGGCGAGAGCAAGCCCCCGCCCTACGGTTTCCGTGGTGCAAATTTATCAAATGATGATTGTTTTGATTTGTTTGTCGCGGCGGGAGACAAGCCCTCGCCCTACGGTTCTGAGGTTACGCACCTCTCCTGTTCCGGGCTATCAACATTCGG
>JBJDZM010000042.1:3457-12073 GCA_051867975.1 Eubacteriales bacterium
TGATGATTGGTTTTAATTTGTTTGTTGCGGCGGGAGACAAGCCCCCGCCCTACGGTTCTGAGGTTACGCACCTCTCCTGTTCCGGGCTATCAACATTCGGTCGAACGGTTTGAATTTACCGTCACGTAGGATATTTGACATTACCATACAGCCGTAGGGCGGGGGTTTATCTCCCGCCGTTTTCTGCAAATGTCTTTCTCGAAATGTTGTCATTTTAAATCGTTCGTTTGCGGCGGGAGACAAGCCCCCGCCCTACGGTTTCCGTGGCGCCAATTTATCAAATGATGATTGGTTTTAATTTGTTTGTTGCGGCGGGAGACAAGCCCCCGCCCTACGGCTGGTCGTGGCGCAAATCTATCTTTAACTTAGAGAGACTTCAAATTTTAATTCACTATCTCGGCTGGGTTTAACATGTCCTCAATTCAAAAGCGTCAGTGAGGGATTTTTCCGAAGGGAAAATCCTACGTCACCGCGATAAGGACCTAAAATATTAAAAGTTTTAGGAAGGGGTTTGGGGAGAACCCTTTTTCCAAAAGGGTTTCCCCAATATCTTCAGCACAAACTATCCTCCGCATCCCCGCATCCTCGCATCCCCCGCGTCCGCTTTTGTGCATTTTACCATTGTTGAATTTGTCAAATTTGTTTTAAATGCCTTCATTTCCGCATTTGGATAATAGGAAAATGTAAAATCCGAAAGAAAAAATGTTATTTTTTACAAAAAAGCGGTTGACAAATTGGTGAAATTGTTATATAATTATTTACATATTAACACAAGTAAATCAGAATTGGAGAATACGGAGCAAGACTTTTTGTGCCAAAAACGTGAAATTCATGTGTTTTTGACCAATAAAAATGCTCCGAAAACCTCAATATGCCTCGTTTTTTTGTAACAAAAGACCAAATCGAAGCCGACACCGTCACGCTTTACGGTGACGACGCGCATCACATCTCCCGATCGCTCCGAATGGCGTCGGGGGAGCGCATAACCGTCTGCGACATGCAAAAAAATGAATACTCATGCGTCCTCGACACCTTTTTGCCCGACAGAGTCACGGCGCGCATTGAGTCGATAAGCAAAAGCGACACCGAGCCGCCGTTTCGCGCGCACCTTTATCAGGCGCTCCCGAAGGGCGACAAGCTCGACTCGGTAATACAGAAATCCGTCGAGTGCGGTATTTCCTCGATAACCACCTTTATAAGCGAGCGCTGCATCGCAAAAGAGACCGCGGCTGACGAGAAAAAGCTCGCAAGACGCAAAAGAATCGCGCTTGAGGCGGCTAAGCAGTCGGGAAGGGGTATCGTTCCCGAGGTTTTCCCGACGGTGAGCTTCAGGGAAGCGATAAACAGAGCGGCAGATGCCGATATCGCGCTTTTCTGCTACGAGGGCGACGAAACTCTCTCGCTGAGGGCTTTTTTGAGCGAAAAAAAGGCTCAAATCGAGGCGCGCGGCATAAGTGAGCCGAGCATTTCAATAGTTATAGGCAGTGAGGGCGGTTTTTCGCTCTCCGAGGTCGGGATCGCAAAGGACGCGGGACTTATTCCCGTCGGACTCGGGAAAAGAATTCTCAGGACCGAGACCGCATCAAGCTTTGCGCTCGGGTGCATCGTATACGAATTTGAATTGTAATTCCCCCGCAAAGGGTTAAAATAAAGACTAAAAAAACGCAGAGGTAAAAAATGGCAAACAGATTGTTTCAAAACGTTATCCATCAGATGAAGGGCGCGGTCGACCGCATCATCGGCGTAGTTGACGAAAACGGCGTGGTCATCGCCTGCTCCGAGCTTGTCAGAATTGGTGAGGTCAAGCAGGGCTTGCACGATGCACTCACCTACCAGAACGACATTGCGGTCCTCGACGGATACACCTACCGTCCCATCACGGCAGGGGCGAAGAGCGAATACGTCGTCTTCATGGAGGGCGAGGATAAGATGGCGGAGAAGATGTCAAAGCTTTTGGCTGTCTCCCTCGCAAACATCAAAAATCTCTACGACGAGAAGTACGACAAGGGACTCTTCATCAAGAACATCATACTTGACAACATCCTTCCGAGCGATATTTATATTAAATCCAAGGAGCTTCATTTCTCGAGCGAGGAGAGCAGAATAGTCTTCCTCATCAAGTTCCACGGCAAGACCGACGTCATGCCCTTTGAAATGCTCCAGAATATGTTTCCCGACAAGACCAAGGACTACGTCATAAGCGTGGGAGAGAGCGACGTCGTTCTCGTAAAGGAAGTCAAGCGCGACGCTGACATCAGGGACATTGAAAAGATTGCGACCAACATATCCGACACGCTTACCACGGAGTTCTATGCAAAGGTAAACATCGGTATTTCGACGGTAGTTGACAACCTCAAGGACCTCGCGCGCGCATATAAGGAGGCTCAGGTTGCCCTTGACGTTGGAAAGGTATTTGAGACCGAAAAGAACATCGTAAGCTACGAAAACCTCGGCATCGGAAGACTTATCTATCAGCTTCCCACAACTCTTTGCGAAATGTTTCTTCAGGAGGTATTCAAGAAGGGAAGTCTTGAGTCTCTCGACCGCGAGACACTCATGACGATCCAGTGCTTCTTTGATAACAACCTCAACGTCTCAGAGACGTCGAGAAAGCTCTTTGTACATAGAAATACGCTCGTATACCGACTTGAGAAGATAAGAAGGATAACAGGACTTGACCTTCGTGAGTTTGAGCATGCGATCACCTTCAAGGTTGCGCTTATGGTCAAGAAATATCTTGCAAACAATCCTTCAAAATATTAATTACTTTTACACAGACCACTCTGAATTTAAGCGGGACACCGATCTTTGTCGGTGTTTCGCTTATCAATTGTATTGAGGGAAAAACGACATCAACACTGTTTTTTCGTCTTTTGAGTAGATTTACATACTTAAAACAGAAAAAGAGGTACACATCTTGAAAATTAAATATTGTATAAAAGGGATAACCGACGGGCATGATGCCGAGAGGCTTATATCTGAGTTGAAAGCGGAATTCCCGAGTGCTGAGGATATAAGGCTTATTGAGGATTATTCCGTATTGGAATTATCGCTCGACTCGGAAAACGGGGAGGAAGCGGCGCAGAGAGTCCGACAGATACTCGAAAGACACGGCGCGTCCCTTTCTCCGACACCCGACGGTAAGCGTTATTCCTACGTCGGCAAAACGAAAAAGATATCGCTTGTGAGCGCGGTTTGTATTGCGCTTATCTGTACCGTCGTCTCGGTGCTTTTGACCTTCGCTCTCTGCATAAATTACATGCCCTCGGGTGCAGGCGAGAGCGAGAGTGAGTCGTCCGAAAAGAATGACGGCTACGGACCGCCGATAAGCACAGACGGCTCCCAAAGCACCGGCAGCCAAGATCTCCCGTCCTATTTTCAAAACCTCGTAAAGCTCGATGAAATTTTCAAAAAGTATTCGTTCGACGGCATTGACGAAGAAAAGATGAAAGAGGCGATACTCGACGCGTATATCTCCGCGACGGGCGATATGTATGCGGAGTATCTCAACGCCGAGGAATATGAGGAATTTTTCTCCGACAGAAACGGAGAATTCGTAGGCATCGGCGTCTCGATCGTCAATTCCGAGATAACCGTCAACGGACAGACCTTGAAGGTAATGGAGGTCATTTCGGTCTTCGACAACTCCCCCGCGCTTGAACACGGCGTTATGGTCGGCGACTGCATCGTATACGTCGACAACGGCGGTGAAATGACACTTGTAAACGCGCTCGGATATACCAAGGCGCTGAACGTAATGCTCGGCGATACGGGAACCGAGGCTAAATTCATCGTCATGCGTGAGGACGGCGGAGACTATAAGCAGATAGAGTTCTCGATACCGCGGCGAAAGGTCACCACGCAGTCGGTGACGTACAAGATAAGCTCAACAGACAGCCGAGTCGGCATTGTCAATATAACCGGCTTTGATCTCACCACGCCCTCGCAATTCAAAAACGCCGTAAACACGCTTAAGGGCAAAGGCTGCGAATACTTTGTCTTCGACGTCCGCAACAATCCGGGCGGCGCGCTTGACTCGATTGAGACGGTACTTACCTAATTCCTTGAGACGGGCGACGAGATAATTTCCACGGAATACGCGAACGGCTACACCGTGACGGCATACGCGGGCGATCCGACGGGAATTTCGTTTACCAAAGACGAGATCGGAATGTATAAGGACCTCAATTGTATCGTCCTGACAAATGAAAATACGGCGAGCGCGGCGGAGCTTTTCACCGCAACGCTCCGCGATTACGGCATCGCGAAGGTGGTCGGGCAGACGACCTACGGAAAGGGCTGCATGCAGACGCTCATTCCTCTTTCCTCGTACGGACTTGAGGGCGGGCTGAAGCTGACCGTCGCGATGTATTATTCCGCAAGCAAGACCGTTTACCACGGCATAGGGATAGAACCCGATGAGGGTTGCAAGGTTGACCTCTCCGACGAGGCTAAAAAAATAAATTTCTTCCTCTTACCCGAGG
This sequence comes from Eubacteriales bacterium, assembly GCA_051867975.1. Taxonomy (GTDB): domain Bacteria; phylum Bacillota; class Clostridia; order Oscillospirales; family CAG-272; genus SVTX01. The sequence goes on from JBJDZM010000042.1 coordinate 7,942, forward strand.
ATAAAGACGCTCAATTGCAGAAGGCACTTGAAATTCTGACAAAATAAAAAATTATTGTTATTAAGGAGACATATCATGGCAGAGAAGATGCTTTACACAGAAGAGGGCTACAAGGTACTTGTAGACGAACTTAACTACCTCAAAACAACCAGAAGAGACGAGATCAAGGAGGCAATTGCCCTTGCCAAGAGCTTCGGCGACCTTTCCGAGAACTCCGAGTACGACGAGGCGAGAAACGAGCAGGCTAAGACCGAGGCGAGAATCAAAGAGCTTGAAGAGCTTGTCGCGAACGCGGAGATCGTCGACGAAGCGAGTATCGACACGGGTGTCGTATCTCTCGGCTCGACCGTGACGGTTTACGACGTTGAAGAGGACGAGGATATAGTTTACAATATCGTCGGCTCGAACGAGGTAAATCCCGTTGAGCGAAAGATATCAGACCAGTCTCCCATCGGCAAGGCGCTCATGGGACACAGGGCAGGCGCTAAGGTTTCGGTTGAGCTTCCTTCGGGTGACACCATTCACATGGAGATCAAGGACGTAACGAGAGACAGGAAGGCGTAAATCGGTGACGATATGGCAGATGATCAGGAGAAGCTTCAAGCCACTGATGTGAAGCTGACCTCATCGAATAAATTTCTCTCTTGGCTTGAAAATTTTTGGTTTTATCATAAGTGGAAGGTCATAGTTGTCGCATTTTTTGCCGTCGTTTTGACGGTGGGAATAGTCCAGATGGTAAAGAAGACCGACCCCGATGTCGACGTGACGGTCGCGACGCATACGATCTATTACCGAGAGCAGACAGATGCTCTTGAAAAGACACTTGTCGGACTCATGCCCGCCGATATGAACGGCGACGGCAAGAAGACTGTTCAGCTGAACCTCTACAAAATATATTCCGAGGACGAGCTGCGGGCGGCGAACGAGGCGGAGACCGACGAGAACGGTTACCCGATAATATACGCCGACCCGACGCACAACAAAGAGCAGATAAGCCAGTATAACAGCTATATTATGACGGGGCAGTGCTCGGTGATGATACTCAGCGAGTATCTTTATGATGAGCTTGTAAACCGCCGCACGGACGAAATTTTATTAAAGCCCATGAGCGAGATATTCGGGGACGAGCTTCCCACGGGTGTCACGAAGGACGGCTATGGCATAAAGCTGAGCGAGACCGGCGCGTATAAATACCTCGACGGCATGAGATCTCTGCCCGACGACTCGGTGATATGCATCATGCGCCCCTTCGTCACCGGCGGAAATAAAAACGCCGAAAAGCACGAGATGGCTGTCGAGTATTTCAAAAATATCGTCCTGTTCGGGCAGTGAAATAAACATTTTACCCGTGTTCAAAAAACAAATTTTAACGATACATTGGATAAGGACATGAGACTTGTTTTCAAGCAGAGGTTTACGTTCGGATTTGACAAATACGACATATACAACGAGGCGGGCGAGGTGGTATTCACCGTCAAGGGGCGGTTTGCCTTCGGGCGCAAGCTTGAGATCTACGACAGGGGCGGAAATCTTATCGGCACGCTTGTCGGCAAGGTCTTTACCTTCCTTCCGACCTTTGAAATGTATATCGGAGACAGACCGGCAGGCATCATTCAGAAGAAATTTACCTTCTTTAAGCCCGAATTTATCGTCGATTGCAACGGCTGGAGCGTCAGCGGAAACGTCTGGGAATTTGACTACTCGATAACCGACACGGAGGGCAGAACGGTGGCGGTGATAGAGAAGGAATTTGCCTTTATGGACACGTATTACCTCGATATCTACGACGATACCGACGCTTTGGCGGTTCTGATGATAGTTATTGCGATAGATGCCGAAAAGGACGACAGAGGCAATTGACGCTCGGAATATTTGAAAAAATACCGTAAAAACATGCCTTCTTCACAGAGAATTCATCTTTCGGTGATATCATATTCCGCAGAAAGATGGTATGAAAGGAAAGGATTTTTATGGGTAAGTTCAAAGAGAAAATGTACCGCTTTATGTACGGGCGATACGGCGCGGACGAGCTTTACAATTTTTTGACGTATCTCAATATTATTTTGATAATCACCGACCTCATCGTTGTGGCTTTCATTCCCGAGGGTGTTGCAAAGGCAATTATTTCACTCTCGTTCAGTATTTTGATAGTCGGAATATTCGTCTGGGAGATCTTCCGAATGATGTCGAAAAATATTGCCAAAAGAAGAAAAGAGAACGAGAGATATCTCAAGATAAAAAGGGCGGTCAAGCGCTTTTTATCAGGAAACACCTCTAAGGGTACGAAGACATACAACCGCGACGACGCGACCTACGTTTTCCGCGACTGCACCAAATGCGGAAGCACGCTGAGACTTCAAAGGCGTGAGGGCAAGCACAAGGTCAAATGCCCGAGATGCTCACATTCGTTTTATGTGAAGGTAAAAAAATTAAAATAAGCGCAGGCTGAAAAAGACAGCCCCGGGGGGACATATTATGGCAAAAAGAAGGACATCTACCAAGAGAAGAATCAAGAGAAGAATCAGAAATATCATAATTTCGCTGATTCTGCTTGTTCTGGCGGCGGTAATCGGATTGTTCGCATGTGATTATTTCGGCGTTATCGATTTGCCCGGCGGAGAGAAGGAGACCGAGACCGAAAAGCCTGCCATCCCGCGTCCGTCAGGCGGCGAGGAGATATCGGTTCACGTCATTGACGTAGGGCAGGGCGACGCGATACTGATTATGACCGAATCGGGCAACATTCTCATCGACTCGGGCGACCTCGGAGATGCGCCGAGACAGCAGCTGACGAAGTATCTTGACGCGCACAACGTCACGTCGTTTGAGTACGCGGTCTTTACGCATACCGATGCCGACCACATCGGAAGTGCCGACTACATTGTGACGAATTACGAGGTCAAAAACGTAATTATGCCCGACTATGCGGCAACGACGAAGGTATATAGCCGACTTATCGAAGCGATCGAGAAAAAAGAGGTCAATCTGATACTTATCGGCGAGGACACCGAAAATTGCGAGCAGAGCGGGTACACCTTCACGCTCGGTCCGATAACCAACACGGTAATGGGTCCGACACAGGATTTCAAGGACGCAAACGAGATGAGCGTTGTCATAAAATCGGTTTACGGCGAGACGTCGTTTCTCTTCACGGGCGACGCGGAGCATAAGTCCGAGGAAGCGATGCTTGAAAAATACACGAAGGGCGAGCTTGACTGCGACGTTTTGAAGGTTGGGCATCACGGCTCGTCGACCTCAACGACCGACGATTTTCTCGACGCGGTCTCTCCCGAGGTAGCTTTGATCTCGTGCGGTGAGGGTAACAAATACGGTCACCCGAACACCGAGACGACCGACAAGCTCGACGCGGCAAAGATAAAATGCTACCGCACCGACCTTTGCGGCTCAATTGTCATCACGACCGACGGAGTTACATATTCCGTGAGTACAGAAAAATAAACACAACGGCGTGTCACCGAGGCGGTGGCGCGCCGTTTTTGGAAGTTAGATTGTGTTGTGGATATTGGGGAAACCCATTTGAGAAAAAATATGCACCGTATTCCTGAACTAAAGCAAAATCAATTTGGTGCAAACCGCTCCTTGCTACGCAAGGAGTCCGAGTCACGTTTTAAATCAAATGTCTCCCCAAACCCCTTCCTAAAACTTTTAATAAATTGGGTCCTTATCGCGGTGACGTAGGATTTTCCCTTCGGAAAAATCCCTCTCTGTCGCTTGCGTGTTGAGGACGTGTTAAACCCAGCCACATGCATCGTGAAGATATGCGGCGTGAAGTCAAATAGAGTCTGTTTTATTGTTGCCGCAAACGCTGAACGCAAGCGTTCAGTCCGAGTAGGTGCAAACCGCTCCCTGCAAGCAGGGAGTCCGAGTTTTATTTTAAACCCAGCCGAGATAATGAATTTTAATTTGAAGTCTTCCTAAGTTAAAGATAGATTGTTCCACGGCAAGCCGTAGGGCGGGGGCTTGTCTCCCGCCGCGACAAACAAATCAAAACCAATCACATTTGATAGATTTGCGCCACGGCAAAATCGTAGGGCGGGGGTTTATCTCCCGCCGCAAATGAAGGATTTAAAACGATAACATTTCGGAAAAATCATTTGTCGGAAACGGCGGG
>JBJDZM010000043.1:0-11881 GCA_051867975.1 Eubacteriales bacterium
GGCGGTTCAGAGACGTTGAGCGGAAAGCAAAAAGCATATGGGGTATGCGATGCATACCCCATATGCTTTTTGGTGCCGGAAACCGGTCTCGAACCGGTACGATATTTTCATATCACGGGATTTTAAGTCCCGGGCGTCTGCCTATTCCGCCATTCCGGCGTCCACTCGTAAATAATATCACACAACTTGCATTTTGTCAAGGGGAGAAAGTAAAAATCTTTCGCTTTCAGGTCGATTTTATGCTCGATTATCTTGACTTTTCGGGTTTTTATGTTATAATAATCAAAGTAATGTCAAAAAATGATATTATCAAGCAATAATGAAAGGACATCAAAATGGATCTGATTATCCCGATTATTCTCTTTTCGATCGGTCTTATCATGCTCATCAAGGGCGGCGACTGGTTCGTTGACGGTGCGACGGGTATCGCACACCGTTTTCATATACCCGAAATCCTGATAGGCGCGACGGTCGTTTCTATCGGTACGACTCTTCCCGAGGTCATGGTCTCCGCAACCGGCGCGATGCAGGGGCAGGGCGCTATGGCGTACGGAAACGCCATAGGCTCCATAATCTGCAACACCGCGCTTATTGCCGCGCTGACCGTTGCGATCCGTCCCTCGGGCGTTGATAAAAAGACTCTCACGTTCCCCGTCATTTTCTTTTTCTGTGTGGCGATCTTCTATGCCTTTGTGGCATATTACTTCGGCGAATTTGCCCGCGCGGTCGGCATAGTACTCCTTTGCGGATTTGTCGCGTATATGATAGTGCTTGTCATTCAGGCGTTCAAAGACAGAAAGCCAAAGGAAGAGATAACAGGCGAGCTTGTACTCGATGCGCTCGACGACGAGGTCGAAGAGGAAAACCAAAGCTCTGTCGGCGATTTTGTTGGATTTTTGCTTGTGGCGGCAGGTCTTATCGTGGCTCAGGTCATCGGAATCGTCTCAAACGGCGGATTTTTGACCGATGTCTCGGATATTATCGGATTTGCAGCCTTCTATCTTGACGGCTTCCTCGGTATTATCTTCCTTGCAATCGGTCTTGCAAAGGCTATTGCGCATGACGGACTGAAACTTCTCAATTCAAACGTTCTTTTCTTGGTTCTCGGGGCGGCAATTATTGCCATAGGCGCAACACTGCTTGTCGACAACGGCACGATAATTGCAGAAAAACTCGGAGTTCCGAGTTCGGTTATTGCGCTGACGTTTGTCGCGCTCGGAACGTCGCTTCCCGAGCTTGTGACCGCTATCACGTCGCTTGTAAAGGGACACAGCGCGCTCTCGCTGGGTAACGTCATCGGTGCGAACATCTTTAATCTCGTGCTTGTAGGCGGAACGTCGATTACGATCTCTCCCTTTGAGGTTCCGGCGGAGAAATTGCTTGCAGGAATGAATGCGTCGCTTGTCGTAGATATTCCGGTAATGCTCACGGTAATGGCGCTTTTGACGCTTCCCGCACTCTTCCGCGGCAAGCTTTCACGCTGGCAGGGAATTACGCTTCTCGTAATTTACGCGTCATTCTGTGTCTTCCAATTTGCGTTTTGAGTTAAATGAATAACAACTTATGCGGAATGGGTCAAAAAGCCTGTTCCGCATGATTTTTGAATTTTTTTTAAAAACTTGAAAATAACTATTGCATTTTTACAAATAATGTGATATAATACTGAGGTTGACAGCGGCAGCACTTAATATGGAGAGATATCGAAGTGGTTATAACGGCCCTGACTCGAAATCAGGTGTACAGCAATGTACCGAGGGTTCGAATCCCTCTCTCTCCGCCAAAAACCATCGGACGGGAACTTTGTTCCCGTCCGATGGTTTTTCTCGGAACGACACGATTCTGAACCCTCTCGAAATCGCGCCGGCAGTGCCGGCTGCCAAATATCGGGTGTCGCCATTGCTGGCTTTTTTTCTTTTCCACGAAGGTGAAATAAAACATTAACCGCTCATGAAAAGATTTTGATTTATTTGCGCCCGGAGTACATTGAGCTTCAAAAAACCTTGGCGCAAATGTGGGTTCAGAATCCCTCTCGTCATGGCAGAAAGGGAACAAAGTTCCCGTCCTATGATTTTTCCCGGAACGACACGATTCTGAACCCTCTCGAAATCGCGCCGGCAGTGCCGGCTGCCAAATATCGGGTGTCGCCATTGCTGGCTTTTTTTCTTTTCCACGAAGGTGAAATAAAACATTAACCGCTCATGAAAAGATTTTGATTTATTTGCGCCCGGAGTACATTGAGCTTCAAAAAACCTTGGCGCAAATGTGGGTTCAGAATCCCTCTCGTCATGGCAGAAAGGGAACAAAGTTCCCGTCCGATGGTTTTTCTCGGAACGACACGATTCTTTTATCTGCCCTCAAATGACTTTTTCAAAAAAAGTGTTGAAAAAAGGGTGGGGAAGTAGTATAATACCTATTAGTGAGATTATTGTGAAAAGCAAAATTCACTGATTACTATTTGCCTGCCGCTTTGGCGGCAGAATGGAGATTAAATGCAAAAAACAGGGAAAAGGTGCGATCTTCACACGCACACCGTTCATTCGGACGGGACATATACACCAAGGGAGCTTGTTTCGGCGGCGGTGGATATCGGGCTTTCCGCAATTGCCTTGACAGATCACAACACCGTCTCGGGGCTTTGTGAGTTTGTGTCGGCGGCGAAGGAGAGCGGCATTGAATACGCGGCGGGAGTCGAATTTTCAACCGAATACGGGAAAAAAGAGCTTCATATTATCGGTATGTTCGTCCGCCCCGAGCATTATTCTGAAATCGAGAGCTTTATCGGCAATCTAAAGGAGAAGAAAAACGAGGCAAACCGCACGCTCGTCGCAAGGCTTTTGCCTCTCGGTTACGAGATAGATTATGACGCGTTGCTCGCATCAACGCCGGACGGCTACGTCAATCGCGCGCATATTGCCGCCGAGATGATAAGGCGAGGATATGTTGAGACCTTTGGCGAGGCGTTTGAGGGCGTGCTGTCCGAGTCGGCAGGATATTATGTTCCGCCGAGGAGACGCGGCGCATTTGAGACGATCGAATTTATCAAATCTATCGGAGCGGTGTCGGTATTGGCACATCCCCTGCTTCAGCTGTCGCATAGTGAGCTTGAAGTCTTCCTTTCTAAAGCGGTGAAGCACGGCTTGTGCGCTATCGAGACGCAATATGTTCGATACACCGAGGACGAACGAGAGTTTTCGTCGGAGATTGCGCGGAAGTTTTCACTGCTTGAGAGCGGCGGCAGTGATTTTCACGGAGACAACAAGCCATATCAGAGCCTCGGAGTCGGGAAGGGCGACCTTTTCGTGCCTTACGAATTTTATGAGAGATTAAAAGAGAAATCACAGGAGTTTTAAAGTATTTTATGCCGTTTATTTCGTTTAAACCGCGCAAACGCGCCGAACACGGAAAACAATTGCCCCCGCCGAGTGCGTGGGGGCATTATCGTGTTCGCCGAGAGAAGTCGGCGGCTTTAAAATATGCGGACAACAGAAAAAAAGAGAAAAAAACGCTTCTCTCTCTTGAAAACGTCACGCTCGGATATGAGGGGCGGGCGGTCGTTGAAAATATCTCGTTTTCGGTAAAGGCAGGCGACTATATTTCGATAATCGGCGAGAACGGCACGGGTAAATCGACGCTTCTGAACGCGCTTTTGTCTCTCGGGCGTGTCACGTCGGGCAAAATTTCATTTTTGTCGGTCGAAAAGAGCGAGATAGGAGTTCTTCCTCAGCAAAATAATACGCGCAGGGATTTTCCCGCGACGGTTTTTGAGGTCGTGCTGACGGGCTGTCTTGACCGCACATCATGGGGTCCGTTTATCACAAAAAGCGCACGGAATGAGGCTTTTTCCAACATGGAAAAGCTCGGAATAACTCCGCTTGCAAACCGATCCTTCGGGGCGTTGTCGGGGGGACAGCGGCAGAGAGTCATGCTTGCGCGCGCCCTTTGCGCCGCAAAGAAAATGCTGATACTTGACGAGCCTGTGACGGGGCTTGACCCGAAAACGACCGCGGAAATATACTCGCTCGTTGAGCATCTGAATCGCGATAACGGAGTAGCCGTGATTTCTGTAACGCACGATATACCATCTGCGCTGAAATATTCGTCGCATATACTAAAGCTCAACAAAAACGGTTACTTTTTCGGCACTCTTGAGGAGTTTCTTACTCTTCCCGAGGCACAAAAGTACACCGAGGCTCAATCGAGCAGTGGAGAGATGCCGTACGGCGAGGGCGGGTTCAGGTATTCGGGAGGTGCGACATGACACATTCTTCGATGCCTTTATCGCTCACACTCTCCGAACGCTTTGCGAAAATTTGCGAATATTTTGAATATCCCTTTGTCAGACACGCGCTTATCGTATCGGTTCTGATTGCGATATGTGCGGCGATACTCGGAGTATTTCTCGTTCTCAGGCGGTACAGTGCGCTTGGCGACGGACTCTCGCACGTCGCATTCGGCGCGGCGGCGCTGGCGGCTACTCTCGGGGTTTTTGACACTCAATTGGTTTTGCCCGTGACGGTGATAGCCGCGATATTCATACTCAGACTCTCGCCCGACAAGAGGGCTTCGGGAGACGCGGTCATAGCGGCGGTCTCGGTCGGAGCTTTGGCGATTGGATACACGGTGCTTTCTCTCGGCGGCGGGGAGTCAAACCTCGGCGGTGACGTCTGCACGGCACTTTTCGGCTCCTCGGCAATTCTGTCGGTTGACACCCTTGAGGTGATATTCGTGCTTGCCATGACGCTTATTTTGGCGGCACTTGCCGTCATATACAGATACAAGCTGCTTTCGGTGACCTTTGATGAGAGGTTTGCCAAGGCAACAGGCACGAAAACGGGGGTATATGACACGGCGATAGCGGTGGTTTGCGCACTGGTAATAGTTGTGGGAATGAAGCTGGCAGGAGCGCTTCTCATATCCGCTTTGGCACTTTTCCCGGCGCTCTCTGCGATGAAGCTGACGAGGAGCTTTTCACGCGTGCTGCTTATTTCGTCGGTCGTTGGGGCTTTGTCGGCTGCCGCAGGAGTTTTACTTTCAATTTTGCTTGAAACACCCGTCGGCGCAACCATCGCCGCGGTGGATATAATTATTTACTTGATTGTTTCTCTTGTAAAAATAAAAAAATGATGCCCGTTTGGGCAATCGGAGGAAAAATGAATAATCAACTTGACAATCAAACAAAAAAACTGATAGAAGAATATTTTGATGCATTTTCAAATTTATACGGCATTATTTCCATGAAAAGAGCGTTTCGGATAATAAAGGAGCAGAACCCGGAAATTGACCTTCATGAAGATGCTTTTATCGACTTTATCGAAAATTTCGATTTTGATGAAAAATACTACATAATAGTGTACGATGAAGAAATGTATTCCGACGGTCCGGTTAACGGAACCGACAGTATGAAAAAGTTTTTAATTACCGATTTTCTTTTCACCGTAGATGACGAGGCTTATGATGAGATGAAGTTCACACAAGACGGGCTGAGATTTTACGTTCCCGAGCGTGAAGAGTTGTTAAAATATTCTTCTGATGATTATTTTGAACAAAACGAACCTTATTTCAATCTTGCTGACTATTTTATAAATAAGATGCACTTGTCTGTTGAATGTACGGAAGAAATTATCGAAGAATGGGTTTGTATATGGAGGTCAGAAACAGACGGTGAAGATATCGATGTGGATATGTGTTTGGATTCTTTGATGAGCTACTCTCACGGAAAATTCAAAAAATTCAAGAACATAAAACAGGCAAAAGAATTCTTCAGACTATATATTGACATGTATAATAATACCAGAATGCCGATGTACAGAGGACACACTCCGAAGGAGGTCGGACTCGATGAGGAAGGTGAAGTGAGATATAAAGAGTAGTTTTGCTTTTCGGGAAAAATATCAGACGGAAAAAACGGGGCTGCAGCAAAACCTCGATTTTTCGCAAATCCTTTGTGAAATAACAACAAAAAACAAGGTTTTCTCCGGTTGATAAACCTTGTTTTTTGTGCATTATGCGAATTTTGCAACAGCCTCTATTTTTGCGTTTATTTTTCGGGGTCAAGATATTTCCATGCGCCGACGATGTAATTTATTCCCGAATGGATCGTGAAATATATCATCACGACTGTTGAGACAAGCGTGAGCGGAGGATAGTTTAAAATGCCCTCGGGAATCGAACCCTCGCCGATGAGCATGCCGATGATGCGAATCAGCACAGGCTCAAGCAGGGCGGAGCAGATTGCAACTATCTGTGTGACGGTCTTTATCTTTCCGAGCATGTTCGCCGCGATCACGACACCGCCCGAGCTTGACGCGACAAGGCGGATCGAGGTGACGGCAAGCTCGCGGAAGAATACGACGACGAGCGAGAAAAAGAATACGGTCGACATGACCTTATTGCCCGACATTGACGAGTTGTAGAATATGCAGAGAAGCGCGCCGATGACCATAAATTTGTCAGCTAAAGGGTCGAGAAATTTGCCGAAATCGGTGACAAGTCCGTCACGTCTGGCAATCTTTCCGTCAAGCATATCGGTTATCGATGCCGCAATAAAGAGAGCGGCACTGACGACGGTAAGTATCATATCGGTTACGTCCGAAAAATCCGCAAAGGCAGGCAAGAGCATGACTACCATAAATATCGGAACCATTATAAGCCTTAATACCGTGAGCCTGTTCGGGAGATTCATTCTTGATTTCATAGTCCATGGTCCTTTCTCATTTAACTGTATCCTTCATTGCAAAGCCGCAGAGGTCGTAATCGGTGACACTGCGTACCTTGACCTTGACAAAGCTTCCGGGGGCGATGCGCTCGTCCGATTTAAAGAAGACCTTTCCGTCTATCTCGGGGGCATCAGCCTCGCTTCTGCCGAAGTGATATTCGCTGACGGGGTCGTAATCCTCGCACAAAACATTGATGACCGAGCCTATCTTTGAGTTGTTAAGCTCGTCGCTGATAAGCATCTGCGACTGCATGAGAATGTCCATTCTGTCCTGCTTTACCTGCTCGTCTATCTGGTCTTCAAAGTCGTAAGCCGGCGTGCCTTCCTCACGCGAGTATGTAAACACGCCTGCACGTGCAAACTTTTGCTCCTTGACGAATTCGCAAAGCTCTTCAAAGTCTTCGTCAGTCTCGCCGGGGAAACCGACGATGAATGTTGTTCTTATCACGATATCGGGAATTTCACGGCGCAGCTTTGCAAGCACCTCGCGTATCTCCGCGCCCTTTCCGTGACGGTTCATTCTGCGAAGTATTCTGTCGCTTATGTGCTGGAGCGGAAGGTCTATGTAGTGAAGTATTCTCGGATTGTTCTTCATTTCCTCGATAAGTCTATCGGTTATCTTGTCGGGGTAGCAATAAAGCACACGTATCCACGGAATACTCGTCTCCTCTGTAATTCTATGCAGGAGCTTGTCAAGACAGTACTCTCCGTAGAGGTCTATTCCGTAACGCGTCGTGTCCTGTGCGATGACCGTCAGCTCGCGGACTCCGAGAGAGTCAAGCTCCTTTGCCTCTTTTATAAGCTCGTCCATCGGGCGCGAACGGAACTTTCCGCGAATGTTCGGGATAGCACAGTATGTGCAACGGTTGTCACAGCCCTCGCTTATCTTGAGATAGGCGGTATAGTCGGGAGTCGTCAGAATTCTGTCGCCGCCGAGGCTTACCGTGTCCTTGTCCTCGTGCGAGAAATAACGGCAGTCGGGCTGATTTTTCTTTCTCTTCTTATCCATATTTGCGGCGACATGGTCAACAGCCTCGCAGATGTTGTGAATACTGCCTACGCCAAGCACGGCATCAACCTCGGGAAACTCCTCAAGAATCTCCCTGCCGTATCTTTCCGCCATGCAGCCCGTGACGATAAGTCCCTTTAATTTGTGATGCTTTTTGAGCCACGCAATATCAAGAATGTTGTCAATAGCCTCTTTCTTCGCCGACTCAATAAATGCACATGTGTTTATTATTACAATATCCGCCTCGGTTTCATCGGGCGTTATCTCGTGTCCCTTTGATGCTATCTCGTGGAGCATTACCTCGGTGTCAAGCTGATTCTTCGGACATCCGAGCGATACAAATCCTATTTTCATATTTTCTCTTTTCCAAAATACCAATAAGTTTTATTTAAATTCCTATGGTTTTATCAAATAAAACCATGTGGTTTAAGGTTTCTATTAACTTAGATAAATTTTTGATTTTAAGTTTTGCTATATCGGCTGGGTTTAACACGTTTTCAATACAGAAATGTCAGTGAGGGATTTTTCCGAAGGGAAAATCCTACGTCACCGCGATAAGGACCCCAAATATAGGAAGTTTTTGCGGAGCTTTTTTCAAAAAGCGACCGCTTCTCCCCATATAGCATTTGTCACCTTAAAACTCAAAGAATACAGGCAACCCACCCCTGTATTCGGGATAAGATTCTCCGTTTATGAGTGGGAGAATATAGCGCAGGCAGTCGTCGGTGACGAAGTTTCCGCGTTCGTTGATGTAGTGCTTGGGAACGAATTTAGTGCGGTTGGCGATGAGGTCGATGTCCATGTGACCGAAGACGGAGGAATAAGGCTCGCCCTCGTTGCTGTCACGTAGAATGACCATCATTTCACGGCTGACACCCTGCTCTGCGGCACTGACAGCCGCTTTTCCGACACCGAAGGATTCCTCAATGTCGCAAAGGGAGGCTATGTGAGAGGCGCAACGCTGAGGGAGGTTAAGCTCTATTGAGCGAACCTTGATGCCGAGCTTGTCCCTGACTGCAAGCTCAAGCGCCTTTGCAGTACCCGAAAGGTACTTGTGTCCGAAGACATCGACCGCTCCGCTCTGCGTACCCTCTCCGACAAAGCGACCGTCGGCAAATCGAAGTCCCTCGGAGACCGCAATAACGACGTTCGGCTTTTCGGCGAGAACTTTTTTGAGGTCGGTGAAAAACTCGTCCGGGTCGAACGCTCTCTCGGGGAGATAGATCAAGTCGGGAGAGGGAAGAGAGGAGAGCTTTCCGAGCGCGCTTGATGCGGTCAGCCAGCCTGTATCGCGTCCCATAATCTCGACTATCGTGACCGCCTTGACCGTATAGACGGAGGTGTCACGGAGTATCTCCTGCATCGTGACCGATATGTATTTTGCCGCAGAGCCGAAGCCCGGGGTGTGGTCGGTCCCGAGAAGGTCATTGTCTATGGTCTTAGGCACGCCGATTATTCGCACCTCATATCCACATTCGGTCGTGTATTTTGAGAGCTTTGCGACGGTATCCATAGAGTCGTTTCCGCCGATATAGAAGAAAAATCTTATGTCGTACCTCTTGAATTGCTCAATTATCTTTTCAAATGTTTGCTTGTATTTTGAATCGCCCTCGGCGGGTAATTTTCGCCTGCATGAGCCGAGAGCGGCGGCAGGAGTGCGTTTCAGCACCTCGAAAGCGTCACCGTCGGGAAAATATCCGTCAAGTTCAATTATATTGTCGGCAAGAAGACCCTCAATTCCGTTTTTCATGCCGTAAATTCTTCCGATGTTTTGGGAGTTCATCGCTCCGTGTATCACACCTGCAAGCGTTGCGTTGATCGCCGCGGTAGGTCCGCCGGACTGCCCTACAATTGCGTTGCCTTTTAAAACTGACATATAGTACCCTTTTTATCTAACTTTGTTTTTTCTCTGATTATATTCGCTTATTCTTGCGTTTACAGGCTTTGAGACAGCGGTTACGGCGATTATTCCGACCGCAAGTCCCGCGGCAATGAGAAGCGCCGCCTCGCCGTTTGTGTAGAACATATCCATGTTTTCCTGAACCGCACCGAGCATTGTGTAATAAAGCCTTGCACCCGGCACGAGGGGCAGAATCCCGACGATTATCATCATGGTTGCGGGGACCTTTATTCTGTGAGCCATAGTGTCCGAATACGCCGCAGTGAGTCCCGAGGCTATCATCGCGGAGAGAAAGAGTCCGCAACCGAAAAGATATGCTACCTCGTATGCAAGACAGGAGACCCCGGACGATATGACGGCGAAGACAATTAATTTTCCCCTGAGCCCGTAAACGAGCGAAAATCCCGTACAACTCACAACAGTTGCCGCCAGAAGGACTAAAATGCGCAATAATTGGTCTGTCATACCGCACCCCCTAAGATAAGGATTGCGACTGCATATCCGACCGCTATCGCGACAGCGTCGATAAGAGCCGTGCAGAGCCTGAAAATTCCCGACATTATGTCTCCGCCGAAGAGGTCGCGAAATGAGTTTGTCATGGCGACTCCCGGTATGAAGCTCATTATGTTACCAATCATTATTATGTCGGCGTGACACGGCACAATCAGTTTTCCGACAAGAATTGCCGAAAGTCCGCCGAGAAAGCAGACGACAAACTTTGCAATTACCGGATTTGTGCGCGTCCGTGAGAGATAATTTGCCAAAAGGCATATCGGAAGAGAGATGAGTCCTGCCAATATTCCGTCAAGAAGGGCGATCAGGAGTATTTCCGATGTAATTCCGTGACTGAAATCGCTGAAGAAGACCGCAAAGCCGGCAGTTCCTATCATGTTTCCGAGAATGAATCTCGGAAGTTTAATTTTCGTCTCGGCGTTTATGTTTTTCATTTCCGCAACGACTTCTTCCTTCGTAGGAAGATTTGCGCAGATGTATCTTGAAAGATTATTGAGCTTTGAGAGGCGGTCGAGGTTGGTCGACGTCGAATCGGTTATGCGTCTGGTACACGTACTTCTCGTATCGTCAAAATCAACGGTGAGAGCGATCATCGACCAGATTGCGGTAACGTCCACGTGAACTGCCCCGTAAGCCTTGCATATCCTTGTGATAGTGTCCTCCGCGCGGCTTATTTCGCCTCCGCTGCGAAGAATATGCTCGCCAAGCTCAAGCGAGATGAAAAGCACGTCATCTGCAGGAATGGCAGATGCAATATTGGTTTTTTGTTCCATTTTACACTTCCGAAAATGAATTTGATTATCCTTTTATCCGGATATCACCGCTTCGGCTTCCTCTGCCTTCTTAACGGCGTTTGCGGAACGCGCGGTGTATGTAAGCATGTCGGATTTTGTCTCGCCGTCCGCCTGGAAGGCGACGGGGCTGTCAAATCTGACAGTTACCTCATCACATTCAAATATCTCAACGATGTCTTTGTATTTTATGTGGTTTCCTTTAAATATTGTGGGGAAGATCGTAAGTATCCTCGGTCTTGAGCCGCCGTGCATTACCATGACGCTGAGCTTGCCCGTTTCTCTGTTCTGCGTGGGAGCGACCATCATTCCTCCGCCGAAAAAGCGTCCGTGCATCGCCGACACCATCCAGATGTCGGTGAAATGATGCTCCACACCGTCAACTATAACGGTAGCCGAGGGGCGCTTGTATTTAAACAGCAGCATTTCAAGTGCAATTGTCGTGTAGTTTGCCTTTTTACCCGTTTTTGCCTTGTATTTTTCAACGCCGTCGCAGACAGCACCGTCGATTCCCATTCCTACTCCGTTGATGAACAGGCGTTTCTCTCCGTCTATCTCGACCTCGGGAAGAGATGCGAGATGCTTGCGAACGTCAAAAAGCTCTCCGTCGGGAGCCTGTCCAATATCATTGAGAAAATCGTTTCCCGTGCCTGAGCGGATAACGTAAACGGGGCAGGGAAAATCAATGCCCCGTGAATTGTTTGCAAAATAGTGGAGCGTTCCGTCTCCGCCGCAAATGAAGACCTTGTCGCACTCGGTAAGCGTATGGCAGAACTCGCGCGCATTGATCTCAAGAAGGCTTATTTGACGCGCACCCCGCCTCTCAAGCTCCTCTTTGCTGGGAATTATATTAAGGTCGTTGTTTTCACTGTTTGATTTGGGATTATACAGAATGTAATTCATTTTTATAAACTGCCTTTCTGCGAAAGGCATCGACGGGGTTATGAAACCGT
>JBJDZM010000044.1:0-11786 GCA_051867975.1 Eubacteriales bacterium
CAGCACTTACCCATACCGCGGGCAACAACTGCCGCGTGAGAGGTCATACCGCCGCGAACGGTGAGGATACCCTGAGCCGCCTTCATACCCGTGATATCTTCGGGAGAGGTCTCAAGACGAACGAGGACGACCTTCTTACCTGCTGCCTTCCAAGCCTCAGCATCCTCAGCGGAGAATACTATCTGACCGCAAGCCGCACCGGGAGATGCGCCAAGACCCTTACCCATGGGAGTAGCAGCCTTGAGTGCCTTTGCGTCAAACTGAGGGTGGAGAAGTGTATCGAGGTTACGAGGGTCGATCATAAGAACTGCTTCTTCCTTTGTCTTATGTCCCTCTTTAACGAGGTCAACGGCGATCTGGAGAGCGGCGGGAGCGGTTCTCTTACCGTTTCTTGTCTGGAGCATGTAGAGCTTTTCGTTCTCAATCGTGAACTCCATGTCCTGCATGTCGTGATAGTGGTTCTCGAGGATCTCGCAAACCTCTACGAACTGCTTGAAGGCTGCGGGGAACTTGTTAGCCATTTCCTGAATGGGCATAGGTGTACGGACACCTGCAACAACGTCCTCTCCCTGTGCGTTTGTAAGGAACTCACCCATGAGCTTCTTCTCACCCGTAGCAGGGTCACGTGTAAATGCAACACCCGTACCGCAGTTGTCACCCATGTTACCGAATGCCATTGCCTGTACGTTTACTGCGGTACCCCAAGAGTAGGGGATATCGTTGTCGCGGCGGTATACGTTTGCTCTGGGGTTGTCCCAAGAACGGAATACTGCCTTAACAGCGCCGATAAGCTGCTCCTTAGGATCGGAGGGGAAGTCCTGACCGATCTTAGCCTTATATTCAGCCTTAAACTGATTTGCAAGCTCCTTGAGGTCGTCAGCGGTGAGTTCAACGTCCTGCTTAACGCCCTTTTCTGCCTTCATCTTGTCGATAAGCTCTTCAAAATACTTCTTTCCGACTTCCATAACTACGTCAGAATACATCTGAATGAATCTTCTGTAGCAGTCCCAAGCCCATCTGGGGTTGCCGGACTTCTTCGCCATGACCTCAACGACCTGTTCGTTAAGACCGAGGTTGAGAATGGTGTCCATCATACCGGGCATGGATGCGCGCGCACCCGAACGAACCGATACGAGAAGGGGGTTTTCAAGGTCGCCGAACTTTTTGCCGGTAACGCCCTCCATCTTTACGATGTACTCCATGATTTCAGCCATGATCTCATCATTGATCTGTCTGCCGTCCTCATAGTACTGTGTGCAGGCCTCTGTTGAAATCGTGAAGCCCTGGGGTACAGGAAGACCGATATTGGTCATCTCTGCGAGGTTTGCGCCCTTTCCGCCGAGAATTTCACGCATGTTTGCGTTGCCCTCGGAGAAGAGGTAACAATACTTCTTTGCCATTGGAATAATCCTCCTAAAATAAAAAATATAAACTGTTTCGGTCGCCGAAATTCCGCCCGACATCCTTTTATGAATAACAGTGCGGGATTTAAGCATCCTGTATTATATCATATTTTTCTGCTTTTTTCCAGCGGTTTGAAAAGATTATTCCTCAAATATTGTAAACAATATGTGAACGAAATGTATTTTTTTGATAAAACGGTTGACAAATTGTCCGTCGGTGAATAAAATGATATATTGGGTGATTGTTCAGACGTTTATATGTGCCGGCATCGCATATCTATCGTTATTTCCGGCGGATATCGGGCATACATTGCGAAAGGGCGATCAAAATTGCAAGCAAAGGAACTGAAAAGCATGGAAAACAACAGATTTGAACTTAACAAAAACTTAGCACAGATGCTCAAGGGCGGTGTAATCATGGATGTCACCACACCCGAGCAGGCAAAGATCGCGGAAGCCGCAGGCGCGTGCGCGGTCATGGCTCTCGAACGCATCCCCGCCGACATTCGCGCGGCAGGCGGTGTTTCGCGTATGAGCGACCCTAAAATGATAAAGGGTATTCAAGAGGCGGTATCGATTCCGGTTATGGCTAAGTGCCGTATCGGTCATTTCGCGGAGGCGCAGATACTCCAGGCGATTGAAATAGACTACATCGACGAGAGCGAGGTACTCTCTCCCGCCGACGACAAGTATCACATAGACAAGACGAAATTCGACGTTCCGTTCGTTTGCGGTGCGAAGGACCTCGGTGAGGCTCTCCGCCGTATCAACGAGGGTGCGTCCATGATAAGGACCAAGGGCGAACCCGGTACGGGCGACGTTGTTCAAGCCGTAAGACATATGCGCATGATGCAATCGGAGATCCGCAGAATCGGCTCTATGGCAGATGACGAGCTGTTTGATACCGCAAAGCAGCTGCAGGTTCCTTACGAGCTTGTACTCTATGTTCACGAACACAAGAAGCTTCCCGTCGTAAACTTTGCGGCAGGCGGCGTTGCTACCCCTGCGGATGCGGCTCTTATGATGCAGCTCGGAGCGGAGGGCGTATTCGTAGGCTCAGGTATCTTCAAGTCGGGCAATCCCGCAAAGAGAGCGGCTGCCATCGTTAAGGCGGTAACCAACTTCAACGACGCGAAGATGCTCGCAGAGCTTTCCGAGGACCTTGGTGAGGCGATGGTCGGTATCAACGAGCAGGAGATTGAGCTTTTGATGGCTGAAAGAGGCAAATAAGATGCGGATAGCTGTGCTTGCCCTTCAGGGGGCTTTCATTGAGCATGAGCAGATGCTTCATAAACTCGGAGTATCCACGGTTGAAATTCGCCAAAAGCGTGACCTTGAGTGCAATTACGACGGCTTGATAATACCCGGCGGAGAAAGCACGGTTCAGGGAAAGCTTATGCGTGAGCTTGACCTGTTCGATACGATAAAGGAGCAGATCGAAGGGGGACTCCCCGTATTCGGAACCTGCGCAGGTCTGCTTTTGCTCGCGAAGTCGATCGAAAACGATGACCGAAGGCACTTTGCCACGATGGATATTACCGCCGTGCGCAACGCTTACGGCAGACAGCTCGGCAGTTTTTACACCGAGGCGGAGTTCAAGGGTATCGGAAAAATTCCGATGACCTTTATCCGCGCGCCGTATATAGGCTCGGTCGAGGGGGACGCAGAGGTTTTGGCGACGGTTGACGGAAAGATCGTGGCGGCAAGGCAGAAAAACCAGCTCGTCACCGCTTTTCATCCCGAGCTTAACGAGGATTTGTCGGTACATCGCTGTTTTCTTGAAATGGTGGGATCAAATTGATTGGAAGGTATACGCTGTCCCCCACTACGACAAAATATTAAATACTACAACACGTGCGCTTTGTGTACGCTGTCAAAAAGCGAGAGCGCGCCGCAGTCTGCCCCCTATGGGTGCGACCGAGGCGCGGCTTTTGCGTACAAACCGATCGACAAATCTTCGTAATACGATGCCGGGAATATGAATTACAGGAGAAAACAATGAGCATTTTTGACATCTTCAAGCAGATAGAGAAGGAAAAAACACCCGTCGGCGGTGCGGTGACGCATCTTGTCGTCGGACTCGGAAATCCCGGGGCGAAATACGAAAATACGCGCCACAACGCGGGTTTTTTGGCGATAGACTATATTGCCGAGAGATGCGGAGCCCGGATAAACCGCTCCAAATTCAGGGCTTTGGTTTGCGAGACGACGATCTCGGATAAGCGAGTAATGCTGATGAAGCCGCAGACGCTTATGAATGCTTCGGGAATGGCAGTCAGCGAAGCGGCGGCGTTCTATAAAATACCCGTCGAGAATATCATTGTTCTGTCCGACGACGTAAATCTCGATGTCGGCAGAATGAGAGTCCGCAAGAGCGGCTCGGACGGCGGACAGAAGGGCTTGCGCTCAATTATCAATATGATGTCAAGCGATGCTTTTCCGCGCCTGCGCTTCGGAGTCGGCAAAAAGCCGCACCCCGATTACGACTTAGCCGATTGGGTACTCGGAAGCTTCTCCGAGCAGGACAGGGCGGCACTGACTGAGTGCTTTGACACTGCTTTTGAGGGAGTCTCAAAAATCCTGTGCGGAGATATTGACGGTGCCATGCAGATATGCAATTCAAAGAAATAAGGTAAAATATGTCGAACATTTTAACCGATCTTATTCGTCTTGACAGGGAATACGAGCAGCTTTGCGAGCTTGCAAAAAGAAACTTCAAGGTGAAGTCCTTGCCGATAGTCGCCTCGGGACTCTCGGGCGGTGCAGGTGACGCGCTTTCGCTCTCGCTCTGCCGTGACACCGAGGGTGAGCGGACAAATGACGGCAAGCGTGCGCCCGTGCTTGTCATCTGCGCGGAGGAAAAAGAGTGCAGGACGCTCTCGGAGCAATATTCGGGCTTTGGTCTGCGCACGGCGTTTTACATGCCGCGAGATCTTACATTTTATAATATTACCGCCTCCCATGAGTTTGAGCATGAGAGGCTTATGGTCTTATCGGGAATACTGTCGGGCGGATACGACATGGTGTTTACGACTCCGCACACGGCGATAGGCTACACTATTCCGCCGTCGGTCTTGCGTGAGAGGATGATAAAAATCGATATGCTCACCCGCACCGAGCCGTCCGCCCTGTCGGAGCGTCTTGTAGCATCGGGATACAACCGAGTTGACATGGTTGAGGTTGCGGGACAGTTTGCGCAGAGGGGTGGCATTGTAGATATCTTCTCTCCGAATGTCGAAATAAAGGACTCGGATGGGCAGCTGAGGCGCGGTTCTTTCCCCGTGAGAATAGAGTTTTTTGACGACGAGATAGACCGAATGGGCGTTTTCGATGCTGACTCGCAGAGAATGCTTTACAATATAACGTCGGTTTCCTTTACACCCTCGCGCGAGGTGCTGGTCGGACGGGAAGAGCGCGAGAGAATTGAGAAGGCGATACGCGCAAAGCTGCGCGAGTCGCACGATGAGAGGGCATGCGAGACACTGACGCAAGAGCTTAGCGCAATTACGGGGGATGCTGCCGAGGTCGGATTTGCCGACAAGTATATTTCTCTCATTTATCCCGAAAAGGCAACTCTTTTGGACTATTTTGACTCGAAAACATTGGTGCTTGTCCGCTCGACAGGCGCTGTCTACGAGCGTCTTAAGGCTGACAAATGGCACGAGGACGAGAATATCAAGGAGCTTTGCGAGGGCGGAACGATCGCGCCGAAATATGCGGAATATTCAAAGAGCGCGGCGGCGCTTGATCTCTTTTTCGACGAGAATGTCACGGTACACGTTAATTCGCTTTCGTACGGACTCAGCGACAGGCGGCTGTCGGGACTTTTCGGCTTCCGCTCGCGTCTGCCCGTCTCGTATGCGGATAAATTCAATCTGCTTTGCGAGGATCTGTTGGGGTATCACAGAGGCGGATATAAAACGGTCATATTGACCGAAAACAAAAACTCGGCTCAGTCTCTTGCCTCGATGCTTGAGGACACCGATTTCAAGACCGCGGTTTTCGACGGCGAGGGGACTTCTCCCGACAAGCTTGCCGACAAGGTAGTGTATATCGTGTACGGAAAGATCCTTTCGGCGTATGAGCTTATCACTCCGAGAGTTGCCGTGCTGACGACCGAGAACGAGTTTTCAAAGGGGAGCGCGCGGGGCGGTCTTACGACCAAAAGAGGCACGCGGAAAAAGCGTAACGACGCGCAGGCGATACTCTCCTATGCCGAGCTTGAGGTCGGGGATATCGTTGTGCATGAGACCTACGGTATCGGACGATATCTCGGGCTTGAAAAGATAAAAATTGACGGTGTCAGCCGTGACTATATCAGTATTCAGTATGCGGGAAATGACAAGCTCTGCATGCCTGTCGAAAAACTTGACCTCGTCTCAAAATATATCGGTGCGCATGCCGACGACGGTCTTGTAAAGCTCTCAAAAATGGGCGGAGACGCGTGGAAGAGGGCGACGTACAAGGCTAAGGGTGCGGTTCGCGAGATGGCGAAGGACCTCATAAAGCTTTATGCCGAGAGGATGCGCCGCCCGGGCTTTGCCTTCGATCCAGATGACAACATGCAACGTGAATTTGAAAATTCGTTTGACTACGACGAGACCGAATGTCAGCTTGATGCCGTCTCGGATATCAAGCAGGACATGATGCGCCCTGTACCCATGGACAGACTTCTTTGCGGTGATGTCGGCTACGGAAAGACCGAGGTCGCGCTCCGCGCGGCGTACAAAGCCGTGCTTTCGGGCAAGCAGGTGGCAATACTCGTGCCGACAACCATTCTGGCACTCCAGCATTACCAGACGGCGATAAGCCGTTTTCGCAATTTTGCGGTCAACGTCGACATGCTCTCGCGTTTCCGCACGCCGAAGCAGATAGAGCAGAGTCTGCGTCGTCTTGAACGCGGAGACACCGACATAATAATCGGAACGCACAAATTGCTCGGCAAGGATGTCAAATTCTCCGACCTCGGACTGCTTATCGTCGACGAGGAGCAGAGGTTTGGCGTGGCGCAGAAGGAAAAACTCAAGCAGCTCGGAAATAACATTGACGTGCTTACCCTGACCGCGACACCGATTCCGCGAACGCTGAATATGGCGATGGGCGGAATACGCGACATATCTCTGCTTGACGAGGCACCCGGCGACCGCCACCCCGTGCAGACGTACGTTCTCGAATACGATGACCTTATAATAATGGAAGCGATACGCAGAGAGCTGCGGCGCGGAGGTCAGGTCTTCTACATTCACAATTTCGTCGAATCGATCGACACCGTTGCGGCGAAGATATCGCAGGAGATACCCGAGGCGAGAGTCACCGTGGCTCACGGTAAGATGGACAAGGATTATCTTGAGGATATCTGGTCTAAGATGCTTTCGGGAGACATCGACGTGCTTGTTTGCACGACGATAATCGAGACGGGAATCGACGTCCCGAACGCAAACACGCTGATCGCAGACAGAGCCGACAGGCTCGGACTCTCCCAGCTCCATCAGCTGCGCGGACGTGTCGGACGCTCGTCGAGGCGCGCGTATGCGTATTTCACCTATCCGAAGGGCAGGGCGCTCTCCGAGGTCTCTCAAAAGCGGCTTGAGGCGATACGGGAGTATGCCGAATTCGGCGCGGGCTTCAGGATCGCCTTGCGCGACATGGAGATAAGAGGCGCGGGCAACATTTTAGGCGCGGAGCAGCACGGTCATCTTGAGGCGATAGGCTACGACCTTTATATCAAACTTTTGAACGATGCCGTGCTTGAAGAGCGGGGCGAGCCACGAAAAGAGAGAGGGGACTGCGTCATTTCGCTCAATCACGATGCGCTCATACCCGAAAAATACGTCAAGTACCCGGGACAGAGAATGACGCTCTACAAGCGGATAGCACTTATCCGAAATCAATATGATGCCGACGACATAGCCGACGAGCTGCTTGACCGCTTCGGCGAGATGCCCGACGAGGTCGACAACCTCTTGCGGATAGCACTTATAAGGGCGCGCGCCGTCGACCTCGGTATCAAGCAGATAACCGAGACGGGCGGTGAGATCCGCATGTACCAAGAGGAGCTGAATGTTCCCATGTGGCAGGAGATGTCCTTTGAGAGTGGCGGAAGGCTTCGTGTCGTTATCGGAACCGTCGGTGACAGTTATGTAAGTCTTAAGTTGAAGCCTCGTGAGAATTCTTTGATAATCGTTAACAGAATGTTTGAAAAATATCTTGAAACAGTACAAACAAACGAGAAGAATTCGGACGCGGAATGATGTATAATATAAAATGAAAAAATATATTTTGGGAAGTTGAAATGAAAAAAAGCATCAAAATGATCAGCCTGTGCTTGTGCCTCGTTTTCCTTGTCTCTGTCTTTACCGCTTGCGGCACGAAGACCGTTATGAGCTATGAGGACAAGACGCTCAGTGTCAACGTCTACGAGTTTCTCATGTCACGAATGAAGGGAACGCTTGCG
This sequence comes from Eubacteriales bacterium, assembly GCA_051867975.1. Taxonomy (GTDB): domain Bacteria; phylum Bacillota; class Clostridia; order Oscillospirales; family CAG-272; genus SVTX01. The sequence goes on from JBJDZM010000044.1 coordinate 7,858, forward strand.
TATTACGGCTATGAAGTCGACAAGGACAGCTTTTGGAATACCGTGATCGACATGAACGGCACCACCTATGACGACTATTTCTGTCAGGTGATGAAGGAGCAGGCGATGAATTATATCATAGCCGACAAGATATTTGACGAGCGGGGACTTGTCTTCGGTGAGTCGGACGAGGCTCAAATAGACAAGGTGATGAAAACACACGTCGACAGGGCAGGCTCGAAGTCGTCGCTCAATGCGGAACTAAAGGAATTCGGCGTAAACTATGACATACTCAGGGAGATATATGTTCTTGAGGCGAAAATAGAACTTTTGCGGGAGCATCTTTACGGCAAAGACGGCGAGAAGATCGACTCTGCCGAAAAAGAGAAGTTTTTTAACGAAAATTACGTCGCTTTCAGGCAGATCTTTCTCGCGACGTACGACTATGTTACTGATGAAGACAGATTCGGCGACATCGTTTATTACACCGACGAAAAACATGAGAAAATTGCATATGATACGGTAGGCGGAGTCACCAAGACCGATGAATTCGGCAAGACGGTGAAGGATATTTTAGGCGACACCGAATACTACACCGCAGACGGCAGGATCGCGTACGACAGGCAAAACGGCGTGATCGGATATGTCACGAATGATGACGGCGACAAGGTAATTGAGGAACTTGACGACAAGGAGAAGGCGGCACTCCATGAGAAGGCGCAGGAGTATCTTGAAAAATGCAACGGTGACGTTGAACTTTTTGAGGACTATATAAAGCAGTATGACGAGAGCGAGAACGACGGTGTCGTCTATCTCGTCTCTTCCGCGGGTTATTATGCCGCGCAAAACGATGCCGTGGCATATTTTGACGAGATGGCGGAAAAGCTTGCGGTGCTTGACCCCTATGAGTGCGTTTTGTATCAATCGGAATACGGATACCATGTGCTTTGCAGGTATGAAAATGAGCCGGGCGCATATGACAAAGAGGAAAACAAGGACATTTTTGAAACCTTTACAGACGATCTTATCTCCACACTTTTCGAGGATATGTGCAGAAAGCTTTATGACAGTGTGACGGTCGACTCCGCTGTTTTCGGCGATGCGCCGACGATGAAAGAAGTCGGAATCAATACAAAGTATTAATCAAAGGACGGACGTGTGATGATGAAAAAAATTTGCAGACTCTTATTGAATATGCTTTGCATTTTACTTGTGTTGATGATGGGAAGCGTGACCTACGTATCGTGTGCGGAGCAGGTAAAGGACCCTGTGCTTGAATACGGCAATGTCAAAATTTCGCTTTCGATGTATGAGTTTATGCTTTCGAGAATGAAGGGGACTCTGGCGAGAAACAAGTATGATGTAACGCCGCTTTCCGAGTTTTGGGGGCAGACGCATCCCGGGCAGGAGCTTACCAACGAGGAGTATTACAATAAGTCGATCCTTGACAACTGCAAGAACTATCTTGCCGCGCTTGTGATATTTGAGGAAGAAGGGCTTACGCTTTCCGATGCGACGCTTTCCAAAATCGAGGAGGAGATTGGATTTTACATCGAATACGATTGCGGCGGCTCCGAAAAAAAGATGGATACACTCCTTTCAAAATACGGTATAGATACCGACACATTGCGGAAAATCTATCAGATCGAGGCTAAATATCAGGCGGTTATTTCTCACCTTTACGGCGACGGCGGCTCTCAGATTTCGGACAGCGTAAAGGAGCAGTATTACAGGGAAAACTATTACCGCTTCAAGCAGATACTTATCTCAAACTTTTATTACGAATATGAGGTCGATGACGGCGGAAACATGATATATTTCGATTCCGAGAGCGGATTGCCGCTTTATGATTCGGCAAACGGTGTGTATCATTACGATGAAGACGGCAACAGGCTTGAAGACGGATACGGCGTCGATATCAGATTCGATGAGGACGGCAATCCCCTTTACGATAAGGAAAACGGCGTTCCGGCACCGAGGACCGACGAGGACGGAAATGCTGTAAAGCACTATTTTTCGGACGAAGAGATGGCAAAGAGGGCGCAGGCTGCAGAGAAACTTTGTGCCGAGGTCTCGGGCGGAAAATTTTCGCACTTTGAGTCGCAGATGGACGATTGGAAGGTCTACGAGGGTGCAGGCGAATATTATTCGGACGGTTATTATCTTTCCGACCTTGAAAGCTCGGGATATACCGAAAATATGCTTGATATTTTGTCCTCATTAAAGGAAATGAAGGTCGGCGACGCGAAAATAGTTGAAAGCGAAAACGGCTATCACGTGATTATGAAATACGAGCTTGATAAGGGGAAGTACTCGGACAGTGATTACGCTGAGTGGTTTGCAAGCTTTGACAGCAGTCTGATAACCAAGCTTTTTATCGACAGATGCGAAAAATTCTATTCGGAAATTGAGACTGTCGAGGAAAACCTCAAAAAAGCGAAGAGTATCAAATCAATCGGAACGAATTACGATTATTGATAAAAAACGCATCGGGACGTGCAGTTTCGATGCGTTTTTCGGCGTAAAATCGATTTCTTGTAAAATACAAGCATATTTTCGCTCTACGCTCCGTAGAGATATAAAACTCTACGTTTCGTGTGTGTTTTTTAATCTGTATTTTTGCTACAATCATGACGGAAAGGAGGAAAACCCATGGACCAAATTAAAATCGGCAAATTTATTGCCGACACAAGAAAAGAAAGGAATATTACACAAAGACAGCTTGCCGACGCACTGCATATAAGCGACAAAACGGTTTCAAAATGGGAGCGCGGCAAGGGGCTGCCTGAGGTTTCTCTGATGCTGCCGTTATGCGAAGAATTAGGCATTTCCGTCAACGATCTGCTGACCGGCGAAAGAGTGACCGAGGCGGACTATCAAAGGAAAGCGGAGGAAAACATGATGGATTTGATGAAAGAAAATGAAGAAAACAAAAAAAGAATGGCGTTGTCGATTATTTGCGGCGTGATTACGATAATTGCGGTCGTGTCACTTGTCGTGATTGCCGCTTATATCGAGATGCCGACAGTCGCAAGGGTTGCGGTAATTGTTTTTGCAATTGCAACTTCGGTCGTCGGCGTTGGTGCCGCCGCTATGCTGGAAGTAAAAGCAGGATATTATGAATGTCCCCACTGTAAAGCACTTTTTGTTCCGACAATGAGCGAGTATGTAAAGGGATATCATACGCTTACAAAAAGAAAACTGACCTGCCATTCGTGCGGAAAAACAGCGATGTGCAGGCATAGGATTGTAAGGTGATCTGAGTTTTTGCAGACAGGGCAAACATCCTGCAAGATGACGTAATGCCCATTGACTCTCGCAAAAAATTGTTGTATAATGATTGCAATAAATCGGAATTTGACGAGGTAATGTAGTATGTTCCTTAGAATATATAATACTTCTGATTGTGAATATTTAGCAGAGTTATTTTATCAAACAGTTCATAATGTAAATGCCAAAGACTATACAAAAGAGCAATTAGATGTATGGGCAACCGGCAATGTGAATTTGAATGAATGGGATAAATCTTTTCTGGAACACTTTACGATAGTTGCAATCAAAAATGAGATTATTGTGGGCTTTGGAGATATTGATAAAGTGGGATATCTTGACAGATTATATATCCATAAAGATTATCAAAGACAAGGTATCGCTTCTGCTATTTGCGATGAATTAGAAAAACATGTAAATTCTAACAAAATAAAAACACACGCTTCTATTACTGCTAAACCGTTCTTTGAACAAAGAGGATACAGAGTAATTAACAGACAACAGGTTATAAGGAATGGTATTCCTTTGACGAATTATGTAATGGAGAAAAGCAAATAACTTGTGAAAGTGTGAGAGGATAGCCCCATTACTCACCCGTAGAAACGCAAAAAAAGACACCGTTTGGTTTTTCCCTCGAAGAAACTTGGAGCGGTGGAATGGGGCTCAGAACCAAACGTAAA
>JBJDZM010000045.1:0-2557 GCA_051867975.1 Eubacteriales bacterium
GACTTGAGTCCACTCAGGCACTCAAGAATGTGCTTCAACGGGAAAAGCAGAAGGCGTGTCGCGGCACGCCTTCTGCTCATATTAATATTTTAATTTTAGATTTCGGGGATAACGACTTCGATCTCGTGTCCTGCTTCTGCGGATTTTGCGATACCGTCAATAATCGCCTGGTTGTAGATGATCTGTGACGTGGGAACAGGAGCGGGTCTGTTATACTTGATTGCGTCAAGGAAGGAACGGATCTTCTTGTCGAAGAGCGAAACATTATCTGCGGGAATAAGCGGAACCTCGGTAACGGTCTGGAGACCTGCAACCTCGTGATAAATCTTCATGGGGCTGTAGAACGTGCCGTTCCAGCAGTCAGTTGAAGGGACACGAAGACTTCCCTTAGTACCCATGATGATTGTATCACCGGGAGTGTCGAGGTTCATAGCCCATGCTATACGGAAGTCGAGGATAATTCCGCCTTCAAGACGTACGAAAGCTGCTGCGAAGTCGTCAACACCGAATATCTTTGCGTATTCTGCCTTCTTATCATCGGGATAACCGGAATAGTTTGGATCCTTGCCGAAGAAGTCGGACTTGTAACCGGAAACCGTCAAGGGCTTCGGGTAGCCGATAGCGTTGAGAACGAGGTCGAGAGAGTAGCATCCGATATCGCCGAGAGCGCCGATACCGCCTGTTTCGTTTGTAATAAACGATGTTCCGAAAGGAGTCGGGATACCCCTGCGGCGTCCGCCGCCGGTCTGAATGTAGTAAATCTTGCCAAGTTCGCCTGACTCAACGATCTTCTTTATCTGTTGCATATTTGCATCAAGTCTGGGCTGGAATCCGATGGAAAGAATCTTTCCGGACTCCTTCTCTGCCTTCATAACCTCGATTGCCTCGTCAAGTGTTACTGTGAAAGGCTTTTCGAGCATTACGTGTACACCCTTCTTAAGAGCGTAGATAGCAGGTACTGCGTGCGCGCGATTGTACGTGCAAATAGAAACTGCATCAAGCTTAAGGCTTTCGTCATCAAGCATTTCCTTGTGGGAAGCGTAATCTGTCTTCGCATTTTCAATACCGTGCTTCTTCATAAATGCCGCAGCCTTACCGGGAATGATATCTGCACCTGCAACGATCTCAACATCGGGCATATTCTTGTAGGAAGCCATGTGAGCTCCTGCAATCCATCCGCATCCGATGATACCTACGCGAAGTTTTTTGCTTGCATCAACAGTCTGCGTGTCGGCTTTTGCATTATAATCAAGAGCCGCATCCATTTTTTCTGCCATTTTATTAATCCTCCAAATAAATGATATTATTTATTTACCACTCAAAAGATTTGAGGTAGTCAATACTAACTTTGATACTTTCAAGGGGAGAAAGTCCCATTGAAGCCTGGTCCTGCTCAACAACGACCCATTCCGCGCCTGCCGCTTTTGCAGCATCAAGGATAGCGGGGAAATCCTGATTTCCTTTGCCTACGGGGCGGAATTCGAAATTTGAGGGGCGAGCGGGAGCCTTCTTCTCAATTCCTATAAGTTCATACATGTCCTCGGACTTCTCGCCTGCAAAGTCCTTAAGGTGAACGACCGGTGCACGTCCCGAATACTTTTTAATGTACTCTGCGGGATTTTCGCCGCCGACGTTTACCCAGCATGTATCAAGCTCGGTTTCGAGAAGGTATGCGGGTATGGTATCGTAAAGAATGTCAAGCGCATATTTTCCGTCAACCTTGATAAACTCAAAGTCGTGGTTGTGGTAGAGCATAGTCATCCCGAGAGATTTTGCAGCCTTGCAGAGTATGTTGATGAATTCAACTACATAGGGAAAATTTGCATGGTCCGGTCTGTGTTCGGGAACAAGATAGGGAACAGCGACGTATTTGACTCCTATCTCAGCATACTGAGAGAGAACCCCCATGGGATTTGTGAGCATATCGGCAAACGGAACGTGAGCCGAGATCGGTGTAAGACCTATCTCGCGGCACCATTCTTTGATTTCTGCCGGTGTGTGACCGTAAAGCCCTGCGAACTCAACACCGTCGTAGCCCATTGCTTTGATCTGTTTCAGCGTGCCGTAGAGATCTGCACAAGCAGCATCTCTGACCGAATACACCTGAACAGCTATCGGTAAAGAAGACATTTTGTTTCCTCCTGATTTTTTGGTAGGGACCAACCCTTCCTTTTTATTATACATTATGCAAAGAAGTCCTTCAAGACAAAAATTGCATAGCGAAGGACATTTTTTGCTTTTTAATTGCCGCACTAATATATTTCTTGCACGAAAGATCACAGAATAAAAGACAAATTTTGTTGTCGTTTATCGGTTTGCTGCTTTGAATTCGCTGCTGCGAAAATATTTTTTAAAAAGATTTCAAAAAACTATTGACAAGTCAAATTCAACGTGGTATAATAAACAAGTTCACGCCAAAAAGGCTGATAAATTCGTTTGCTTTAGGCATCCTTCAAAAAAATTAAAAAAATTTTCAAAAAGGTATTGACAAAAAGAAAAACGAGTGATATAATAGACAGGCTCTCGCGAAGAGAGCGGGATTGAAACTTGACAATTG
>JBJDZM010000046.1:0-11265 GCA_051867975.1 Eubacteriales bacterium
CAGGAGCGCAGGGGTAATGGGATTCTTAAGGGGTAGGGGATTGCAAAGAACCGACCGACTTATAATTTGAACATGTTCAAATTTAAGGCTGTCGAGTTCTGCAGCACCCCTCGCCCTTAAGCGGCTTTCCTTTGGTTACTTTCCTGCAGCCGGTGGCAGGAAAGTGACAACAAAAACTACAAACAAAATATCCTATCCCAAAAACTGCGTTTATTATCTTGCCGCTGATGACAAGATACATTTTTCGACATATTATTATAATAAGGGGCAACCGCTCTGCGGTCGCCCCAAAAATCATTTTATGGAGAGAAAACAAAAATGTATATAGTCATTTTAACGGCAATCGGCGTCGGCGGCGCAACCGTCATAGGCGCACTGATAGGTTTCTTGTTCAAAAACCTCTCAACCAAATCCTCAAACATGATAATCTCCTTCGCGGCGGGAATCATGCTCTCCGCCGCAGTGACGGGACTCATTCTCCCCGCTATCGACTACGGCGGATACTTCGGCGTCCCCATCGCCATCCTCGGCATCCTTTTCGGCGCAATGTGTATCAACCTGTCCGACAAATTGGTGCCGCATATAGGACGACTCGTCTCGGACGGCAAAATCAACGAGGATTCGGGACATATGCACGGCGTTCTGCTTTTTGTCATCGCCATAGGAATTCACAATCTGCCCGAAGGAATTGCGGCAGGAGTCGGCTTCGGCTCGGGCGATACAAGCGGCGCGTTACTTATCGCCTCAGGCATCGCGCTCCACAACATACCAGAAGGAATGGTACTTATCGCACCCATGCTGGCGGCGGGCATCAGCCCGAAAAAGACCTTCGTTACAGCTCTTGTCACGGGACTTAGCGAGGTGATAGGAACTCTGCTCGGCTTCTTTGCAGTAAGCTTTGCCTCGGCAATACTGCCATTTGCGCTCGCATTTGCAGGCGGCACGATGCTGTACGTCATAAGCGAGGAGATGATTCCCGAAACGCACGCGTCTCACAGCGGAGCGGGAGTCACATACGCGTTCTTGTGCGGCTTTTGCACGATGCTTTTGCTTGACGTTATTATGTAGGCTGGCAGACAAAAATGAAGCATATCCAAGTTTTTCACGGTATATGCTTCTTTTTGTGCCGATTTGGGCATTTTGAACCGAAAAATTCACGTAATATTCAATATTTCACTTTACATCGGGAATGTTTTATGTTACAATATTGACAGAACAAACACAGGAGGAGCAAACATGATCTTTCATATAAGAGACCTTATAACCGACGAAAAAAACTGCACGCCGGCGTTTGTCGAGGCGATAGGCAGACTGAATAGCGGCGACACGCTTTGCCTTGACGGCGGCAGATACGACTTCCGTCCCGAGGGCGCGTTTGTTAAGCATTATTACATTTCCAACAACGACGGCGGAGAGAAGCCGATAGCGCTTCCCATTATCGGCAAGGAGAACATCACGATAGACGGCGGCGGAGCGGAGCTCGTTTTTCACGGCGAGATGCTGCCCGTGGTCGTTGACTGCTCAAAGAATATCACCCTCAAGGGCTTTTCTATTGACTACGAAGTGCCGATGTACGGTCAGGCGGAGATAGTCGAGGCAACCGAAGACAAGACCGTCCTGAAATTTGACGGCGAGCAGTTTTGGTGCCGCGTTGACGAAAACGGAGATTGGTGCTTTTATTCCGAAAGCCCCGATTGGAAGTGGGAAAGACACCGCCGAAGCGACGTTTTGTCGATGGAATTTGACACAGAGGGCAAGCCTGCGCCCGAAACAGAACCCTATTTCCCGCACACGGGCGGATATGAGGACCACGGATTTTTAAACGAAATGTACCGCGAGGTAGAGCTTGAACAGCTCGGCGAAAATCTTATCGCGATGCACGGCAAGACCGACATCAAGCACACGGTCGGAAACACGTTTGTCATGACCTACAACACGCGCGAGTATCCCGGAGTTTTCACGAACAACTCGGACGATCTGCTCTACGAGGACATCACGCTTTACCACACGATGTCGATGGGCTTTATCACGCAAAACAGTGAGAATATCGTGCTTCGCCGCATAAAAGCACAGCCGCGCCGCGACCTCGGCAGGCTCTTGTCGGTAAGCTGTGATGCCACGCATTTTGTCAACTGCCGCGGCAGAATAGAGCTTGATTCCTGCAAGCTTGAATACATGATGGACGACGCGTGCAACATCCACGGAAACTATCACATATATGAGTCGCAGGAGGCGCAGGACACGCTAATTTTGCGCTTCGGTCATTATCAGCAGAGCGGAGCGAATACATACAGAAAAGGCGACCTTATCTATATAATCGACGCTTTGACTATGGACGTGGCAGCCGAGGCGAGAGTCGAGGATTTTGAAGTCCTCTCAGCGACGCACATGAAGCTGAAGCTCGACCGCGCGGTGCCCATGCCGGGTGGAAAGTGGGTGATCGAGAACATCACGACTTCTCCCGAGGTCTATATTCACGACTGCATCTCGGGCTACAACCGTCCTCGCGGATTTTTGCTCAGTTCAAGAGGAAAGGCTTTAGTTGAGAACTGCTCGTTCCACAATATCAATCAGGGGATTCAGCTCTCGGGCGAGCTTTCGGATTGGTACGAATCGGGACCTGCCCTTGACGTCACGGTGCGCAACTGTGACTTTACGAACAGCGCGTATTGCGAAGGCTGTGCGATCGTCACGGACCCTGAAATTGAGGCGAAGCAGTACGATCCCGACATAATCTATTCGGGCAGAGTCCTTATCGAGGGCAACCACTTTGAGCAGGGCGGAAGGCGAATAATGATTGCAAGGCATGCCGCCGAGGTGATCTTCAGGAACAATACCTTCAGACAGAACGACAGCTATTATAACAAGGAATCGGAAAATGAGTGCGGTATAACCGTTGAGCATTGCGGAAAGGTCGATATCGAATTGCCGAGAGAGATTAGTTAGCCTGTGCGTAGTATTTTTAAAGACTAAAAAAGAAGCATATCCGAGGTCTTCCCCGTGGTATGCTTCTTCTGTTTTAGTTGTTTTTGAGTCGAAAAACTCACATAAATTCAATAAAATGTTGACTGCGATAAAATAAAGTGCTATAATATATGCGGTGCCGAAAGCACCCGGAGAGAGCCATACGGTGGCGGTTGCTTCCCTTAATCGGGAAACGCAGATTCTTTTTGCCTTCCCGAGAGGGGAGGTGATGCTGATGTACGTTACTTGGGAATTGTTATTCCTGTTCGCAGGATTCATCATTTCGCTTTTGACCTACATAGACAATCATAATAAAAAGAATTAACCGCCTCAGTTCCCTATCTTAGGCGGTTAATTCTTTAATCGTATAAAGGGGAGCAACCGTCATCGGTTCTCTCCGTTATTATTATACAACACAACGTGCACTTTGTCAACACCTTTTCAAAACATTTATAAATAGACAGTCAAAAAAAGGATTAACCGCCTCAGCAACCAAACTTGAGCGGTTAATTCCATTAACTAATCGATAAGGAATCGTGAAGAAATGCGGAAAGACAGTACTTTTTAATCAGCGCGATCTGATTTCATCGTATGAAGAAAAGCAATTAAGGATCTTTGTTGCTCCAAAGATAAAACACAAAAAATATCTAATAATTCCTTCTGCTCTGCGGTCAACTCAACCGTCAAATTTTCATTGGATGAAAAAAACTGAGATAACGTAATTCCGCAAGTCTGACATATCAAATCAAGCGATTGCACAGAGGGCTGTATATTTTTCCGAAACCATGATGAAATTGTCGATTGAGGTATGCCCGTTTCCATGCTCAGACGATATTCTGACCAATTTTTGTCTGTCCTTAATTGAACGATCCTTGTTAAAATTTCTTCGTGGTTCATACGATACACCCCTGTATTCTATACGAATTTTCGTTATATTACAAATATTTTATGACAAAAACTATTGACAATCAATAATTTATGTCGTATAATAAATACGAAATATCGTATTATATAATTAAGGATATTTGAAAAATACGGAACACACATAATAAAAAACGTGTGACAGTTGGAGGTTAATATGAGTATAAGGACATGCCTGAATGAATTATTCACACACAACAAGATGGCAGAAAAAGCAAAAAGAATAACTGCAACAGTATTAGTTGCAGGAACAATTTTGACGGGAGCAGGGCTTACTGCATGTGAACAAAAGTTAAATATGTCAAATGAAGAACTTGCAAGTGGAATAGTTGAAATTCTTCAAAATCAAAATGAAGATTTGGAATTATCAAATATTATTTTCGACAGTATGGATGATGAGTATTTGATGATAGTTGGCAATTCTGATTGGTCCGAATATTTAGCATATGAAATTTCCAAATCTCAATTTAATAAGTTATTAAAATTAGCAATTGAAAAAAATAGTGATTATATTCAAGTTAGTCCAAATGGAGATTCATTTGTAATCACAAAAGGCGGGATTAACGATGAAAATTTGAAAGAATTCAATGAAGTTATTTATTCTACAATATCAAAAGGAAATACAATTGATGTTCAACTAGACATTATTGATCCAAATCAACAGGGGCCTAAACCAAGTGATGATTTGGATAATGCGTCTGATAGAGAATATATAGAATTTGGGCTTAAAACAAATATTGAAACTAATGACAAAGACCATAAGTTTGATGGTTTTAAAGCCGACTATGTTTATGTGTATCCACGAAAGGAATTAAAAAAACAAGATGCCAATTCAACAATAAGTTGTGGAATTCAAGATTATTTTGAGTTTGTAGATGTTTGTTCAAAAAATGGTGAAGAGAACAATATAAAAAAGGTGGCTACATTTGTAGCGATAAAAGACTTTAAAATGGATGAATTTATTTCGCTTCTTGATTCAAAAGTTGATAATAATAAAATCAGAAGAGTGGAGGATGGGTATTTAGTAAATACAAACATATTTGATGACGAAAATATGTCAGATGTAAATGCTTATTTTAAAAGAATTGCAATGGATAATGGTTTGTTTATTTTAGAATTTAGTTACGAAGCACCATTGCAAGAAGGAGAATTTACACAAGAGGAATGAGAGCAGAAAAAGAGAAATTCCCACTTCCTCCCTTTCAGAGCATACTTTTATTTTAACCCTCTCTTGGAGGATTGGCAACTGAATTTTTATTATACTTCTCCATATAAAAAATGAAGCATATCCGAGGTTTTCCCAGTGGTATGCTTCTTCTGTTTTCGTTGTTTTTGAGTCAAAAAACTCACATAATGTTAATAATATGTTGACTGTGATAGAATAAAGTGCTATAATGTATGCGGTGCCGAAAGCACCCGGAGAGAGCCATACGGTGGCGGTTGCTTCCCTTGATCGGGAACGCAGATTCTTTTTGCCTTCCCGAGAGGGGAGGTGATGCTGATGTACGTTACTTGGGAATTGTTATTCCTGTTCGCAGGATTTATAATATCGCTTTTGACCTACATAGATAATCATAATAAAAAGAATTAACCGCCTCGACGACCAATCTTAGGCGGTTAAATCTTTAACTTACTAATTGGGAAGCAACCGTCATCGGTTCTCTCCGTTATTATTATACAACAGAACATTCATTTTGTCAACACCTTTTCAAAACATTTACAACTTAGCACGAAAAAACTCACATAAAATGTTGACTGCGATAGAATAACGTGCTATAATGTATGCGGTGCTGAAAGCACCCGGAGAGAGCCATACGGTGGCGGTTGCTTCCCTTAATCGGGAAAAGCAGATTCTTTTTGCCTTCCCGAGAGGGGAGGTGATGCTGATGTACGTTACTTGGGAATTGTTATTCCTGTTCGCAGGATTCATCATTTCGCTTTTGACCTACATAGACAATCATAATAAAAAGAATTAACCGCCTCAACTTCCCATTTCAGGCGGTTAATTCTTTAACCAAATTATTCGGGGAGCAACCGTCATCGGCTCTCTCCATTATTATTATACAACACAACGTGCATTTTGTCAACACCTTTTCAAAACATTTATAAATAGGCACGAAAAAACTCACATAAAATGTTGACTGCGATAGAATAACGTGATATAATGTATGCGGTGCCGAAAGCACCCGGAGAGAGCCATACGGTGGCGGTTGCTTCCCTTAATCGGGAACGCATATTCTTTTTGCCTTCCCGAGAGGGGAGGTGATGCTGATGTACGTTACATGGGAGTTGTTATTCCTGTTCGCAGGATTCATCATATCACTATTGAACTACATAGACAATCATAATAAAAAGAATTAACCGCCTCAGCGACCAAACATGAGCGGTTAATTCTTTAATCGTTTAAAGGGAAGCAACCGTCATCGGTTCTCTCCGTTATTATTATACAACAGAACGTACATTTTGTCAACAACTTTTTTAAATATTTATGAAATAAGCGAGATAAAAACCTCAAAAACCGACATAATGTTCGAAAAATGTGTTGACTATCAAAAAAAAATATGCTACAATAAACACGGTGCCGAAAGCACCCGGAGAGAGCCATACGGTGGCGGTTGCTTCCCTTGATCGGGAACGCAGATTCTTTTTGCCTTCCCGAGAGGGGAGGTGATGCTGATGTTCGTTACTTGGGAATTATTATTCCTGCTTGCAGGATTTATATTATCGCTTTTAACATACATTGATAATCATAATAAAAAGAATTAACCGCCTCGACTACCAAATTGAGCGGTTAATTCTTTTAACTAATCAATAGGGGAGCAACCGTCATCGGTTCTCTCCGTTATTATTATACAACAGAACGTGCATTTTGTCAACACCTTTTCAAAACATTTATAAATTAGCAGCCAAAATCGCGTTTTTTCAGGAAAAACTATTGCATGTTTCCCGCAAATGGTGTATAATACATTGTTTATTGATATTTATTTGAAACATGGAGTATAAAGTGGCAGATTTAAGACAGGAAATCAACAGAAGACGCACATTTGCGATAATATCCCACCCCGACGCGGGTAAAACCACGCTGACGGAGAAATTCCTACTCTACGGCGGCGCAATTCAAACCGCAGGCTCGGTCAAGGGCAAGCAGAGCGACAAGCACGCCGTTTCCGACTGGATGGAGCTTGAAAAGCAGAGAGGAATTTCGGTCACGTCGTCGGTCATGCAGTTTGAGTACGAGGGGTACTGCATAAACATCCTCGACACGCCGGGACACCAGGACTTCTCCGAGGACACCTACCGCACGCTGATGGCGGCGGACAGCGCGGTCATGGTCATCGACGCGGCGAAGGGTATCGAGCCTCAGACACGCAAGCTCTTCAAGGTTTGCGCGGCGAGAAACATACCGATTTTTACATTTATAAATAAGCTTGACCGCGAGGCGCGCGACCCCTTTGACCTGCTCGACGAGCTGGAAAAGGAGTTCGGAATCGGAACCTATCCGATGAATTGGCCCATCTCCTGCGGACAGACCTTCAAGGGCGTTTACGACAGGGAGAAAAAGTGCATTTTGACCTTTGACAACTTCCACGGCGGACGCGAGAGACTTCGCGCCATCGAGTGCGACATTGAGGACAGGGAAAGGCTCGACTCTCTTATCGGCTCCGACCTTGCGGACACGCTTTGCGAGCAGGTCGAGCTGCTTGACGGTGCATGCTTTGACTTCGACATAGATAAGGTCAGATGCGGCAAGCTCTCTCCCGTTTTCTTCGGCTCGGCGCTCAATAATTTCGGAATCGAGCCTTTCCTTGAGAGCTTCCTCAAGATGACGACCGCGCCGCTCGTCCGACAGACAATTTCGGGCGAGGTATCCCCCTTTGACGAGCATTTTTCGGCGTTCGTCTTCAAAATTCAGGCGAACATGAACAAGGCGCACCGCGACCGAATTGCCTTCATGCGCATCTGTTCGGGTAAATTCGAGAAAGGAAAAGAGTACCTTCACGTCCGCCCGAACAAAATGATAAAGCTCTCACAGCCCCAGCAGATGATGGCTCAGGAGAGAGAGATAATCAACGAGGCTTATGCCGGCGACATAATCGGCGTATTCGACCCCGGTATCTTCTCAATCGGCGACACGATAACCGAGCCGCCGCTCAAGGTCGAATTTAAGGGAATACCGACCTTTGCGCCCGAGCATTTTGCCGTTATCGAACAGATCGACTCAATGAAGCGCAAGCAGTTCGGGAAGGGCATGGAGCAGATTGCCGAGGAAGGCGCGATACAGATCTTCTTCCTTCCCGATGCAGGTATGGAGCGAGTTATCGTCGGAGTTGTCGGTATGCTCCAATTCGACGTGCTGAAATTCCGCATGCAGAGCGAGTACGGCGTCGGTTTCTCCCGTATGGACATGCCCCACGACCAAATTCGCTATGTCGATAAATTCCCCGGTGACCAAAAATCCCTCGTCCTCTCGGGCGACACCCGCCGCGTGACCGACGTCAGAGGTAACAATCTCCTCATCTTCCCCGGTCAGTGGTCCGTAAACTACGCTCTTGAAAACAATCAGGGCTTGGAATTATCTGAGTTTAATCGGTGGTGAGAAGTTAGATTGTGTTGAGGATTTATGGAAACCCCTTTTGAGAAAGGGGGTTTCCCTATAACCCTTCCCGAAAACTTTTAATATTTGGGGTTCTAACTGCCGTGGCTACTGAGATATTCCGTATTGCAACAGTGTTGAACCCAGCCGATTTGGTTAATAAAAAAGATAGAGTTTATCTAAGTTTTTCCTCAGATAAACTCTATTTTTGATTTGTGTGTCATGTCTTAGGTTCAATACTGTTCCAATACAAGAACGGATAGCAGGCTAAATTTTTGCCTGCAAAAATTTAGCGTCACTTCACGGCAGTTAGAACCCCATGCGAGGAAAGTTCTTTGCTACTTTCTTTCAAGAAAGTAGCGCGTCTCCCTCTCCATATCACGATCTAACTTCCTACTGCACAACTCCGAACGTAACGGAAGCGGAGTAGAGGCCGTAGTTTTTCTCGCCGAGTTTTATTTTGCTCCAATCCTGGATAGTACCGTCGTATTTGATTTGTTTGAGGAAGGGCGAAGAATAGAACGCCATATCGCATATTTCGGTGACGTTTAGGGAGATGGTTATTTCGGTAGCGGGGTTAGCGGAGGGGAAGAGGATGAGCTTGGTTTTATCCTTAGAGTAGAGGACGCCGCCCGACTCGGAGAAGGCTTTGTTATTTTCGCTGACCGAAATATAGACGAGCGAGGAGCAGCCTGCGAACGCCTGCTCGCCGATACTCATAACGGTGGAGGGAATTTGGACTGCCTTAATGTTAGTGTTATTGAAGAAAGCCTTATCGTCGATAGCGATGACGATGTCACCCGAGGGGCTTTTCTCGGGGATTATAACGTAGACGTCGGTGCAGTCACCGATACCCGAGACCGCGCATGTACCGTTACCGTACGAAAAGTATTTAAGCGAACGGGGCGGTTCTGTCTCTGTCTCGGTTTCTGTTTCTGTCTCCGTCGGAGCTTCAGTGGGGGCTTCGGTGGGCTGTTCGGTGGGTTGTTCAGTGGGCTGTTCGGTTGTCTGCTCGGGGAAAGTGACGGTGTGGTCGGGTGCGTCCGTGAGGTGTTCGGAGCCGACTACCGTTCCGCTTTCGGTGCCGTCGTTCGGCTCATTTGCGTCCTTGTGGGAGCAGGCGGAGAAGATGGCGAGTCCCGAGATAAGCGCGACGACAGCCGCCGCGATTGAGATGTACAAGATTGTTTTTTTCTTCATTTTAACTCCTATCTGCCGAGAGCTTTCGGCTGTTTTTTTAAAATTCCTATGTTCGAATAAAATACGGTGTCTGCAAACCCTGAAAAAATTATATCAAGCGTTATTCCTCATGTCAATCAAAAGCGTACGACCTCAACTTACCGTTTACGGCACGGTGCGACTGCAATTTACTTCTTTTTGACAGCGAGATACAAAATCCTGCAAAAAAAATCGTGCGACAGAATTCGACACGAGAAAAAATATAGACAAATTGTTGACAATTTATTGACAATATCGAAAAACAGTGATAAAATATCTACATAAAATTTTTATCGGGGGTGCTTAACTTGGCAAAGAACATTATCACTATAAGCCGTGAATTCGGAAGCGGAGGAAGAACTATCGGCAAGGCGGTAGCCGACAAGCTCGGATACAAGTTTTACGACTCCGAGATAATCGAGAGAGTTGTTGCCGAGAGCGGTCTGTCGAGGGATATCGTTGAAAAGTACGACGAATATGCGACTCACAAGAACAGTTTTCTCTATTCGATAGCGGTAAACTCGACAAACGGCGACGGATACTACGGCACGTCCTTTGCAAATCAGGTTCAGATCGCGCAGGTCAAGGTCATTAAAGCCATTGCAAACGAGGGCAACTGCGTCATAATCGGGCGCGGCGCGGACTACATTCTCAGAGACAGAGAGGACTGTCTCAACGTCTTCATCTATGCCGACATGAAGTTTAAGTCCGAGCGGGTTTTGGCGGTCTACGGCAAGACCGAACGAAAGATTGAGGACAGAATCAAGGACAAGGACACCAAGCGCAGAGTCTTTTATCGCTCATTTACCATGAGAGAGTGGGGCGTCTACTCAAACTACCATCTCATGCTCAACAGCGGTACGATTGGTCTTGACCGCTGCCGTGACATCATTTGTGATGTAGCGCGGGGGAGTTAGCCTATGATATGGATATTGGGGAAACCCTTTTGGGAAAAGGGTTCTCCCCAAACCCCTTCCTAAAACTTTTAATAATTGGGGTTCTAACTGCCGTGAGGTGACGTTGAAATTTGCGGAGCAAATTTCAACCTACTGAGATATTCCGTGTTGGAACAGTGTTGAACCCAACACATTTTGTTTATCTGAGAACAAGGCGTATCTGAGGGAGAACGGATATGCTTTGTTTTTATCTGTCTTAGATGGAATAAACATTTGAGCAGAGTTTTGCAAAAAATGCAGGAAATTGTTATGAAATTTTCAAAAAATCATTGACAAGGCAAAGTGAAAGTGGTATAATGAAGTCACTTTATTACGATAAAGCGAGGCAGATCGCTTCACCGCAAAATTCACAAAGAAAAGAGAGAAACAGACAATGAAAAGATTTTTCAGCATTGCACTTGCGGCACTTATGCTCGTGTCGCTCTTCACATTCGTATCATGTGACAAAAATGACGGCAAATACACCGTCGGCGTAGTTCAGCTCGTTCAGCACCCTGCGCTTGATGCCGCAACTCAGGGATTTATCGATGCCCTTGAGAAGGAGCTTGGCAAGGAAAACGTAACGATACTCAACGAAAATGCAAGTAACGACCCCAACGCTTGCACGACGAT
>JBJDZM010000047.1:0-11131 GCA_051867975.1 Eubacteriales bacterium
GCCAAATTATTTCTCTTAGATTTTTTTACCCCAACTATTGACAAAGAGCCAAAAACCTTCAATAAAAAGAGGAAAAGAGTGGGAATGTCGATGGAAATTTCAATGGAAATGCAGATGAAATGTTGGAAATGTCAATATTTACGCAGTTGGAGATCTCCTCGACGCATTTCTCACATTCCTTGTTATTCTTTATTCGCCGTTGCGATGAGCCTTGTGCCGTAGAAGTCGTCGATGATCGTGTCGCCGACAGATACGGGGAGAGATGCAACGGTGGCGTTGACTTTTTGCATAGCTTCAAAGAGCCTGTCTTTGGGAATGGGTGACTCTGTCCGCACGGGAAGCACCGAGCCGTCCGAGCAACGCACGGTGGTCGTGAGGGTACGCATCGGGAAATTGCACTCGTCGAAGGCGTATTGTGCGCCGCGACGGCAGACATTTCCCGTGACCGACACAAATTTACCGTCCTCGTCGAGCTCTACGCGCAGGGAGCATCCGCGAGGGCATATTATACATGTAAGTTGACGTGTCATAACGATTCACTCCTGATTTAAGTATTTTCGACCGAAAAATAAAGCTCTGTTGCGTTGCCAATCTGCTCCGCAGTCAGTTTTATACACTCCATCTCGCCGGGCGCGAGCTTTTCTTTTTTCTTTGAGAAGACGACTCTTTCGCCGTCACGGACGAGTATTTTCGAATTCCTGTAAATGTTTCCTACACGGAAATAGACCGAAATATCCTTCTTCTCGGTGATTTTCTGCGGAACGGTGTAGCGAATCTTGCCGTCGGTCTTTATCGGAATATTGCAGTCTTTATTTAGCCCATTCTTTATGTATTCAGCAGCCGCTTTTCCCGCGATCTCGGCTTCCTCGGAAACAAAATCGACGAGGTCGTGGACGTGAAGCACGTTTCCGCATGAGAAAATGCCGTCAATGTCGGTCTGCCTGTCCTGGTCGACCGTGGTTCCGCCCGTGATGCGGTCGAGGTCAAGTCCTGCCGAGCGGCTAAGCTCGTTTTCGGGGATAAGACCGACCGAGAGCAGAAGGGTGTCGCACTTGATGTATTCCTCGGTAGCCTCGACGGGGCGGCGGTTTTCGTCGACCTTTGAGATCGTTACGCCTTCAAGCCGTTCGCGTCCGTGAATTTTTGTAACCGTGTGCGAGAGCTTGAGCGGAATGTTGAAGTCATTGAGACACTGCTCGATGTTGCGCGCAAGACCGCCCGAATAGGGCATAAGCTCGCAGACCGCGTGAACCTTTGCGCCCTCAAGCGTCATGCGTCGTGCCATGATAAGTCCGATGTCGCCCGAGCCGAGGATAACGACCTCGCGCCCCGGCATATATCCTTTCATATTGACCAGCTTTTGCGCCATTCCGGCACTGTAAATGCCCGAGGGACGGTCACCGGGGATATTGAGCGCACCGCGTGGACGCTCACGGCAGCCCATCGCGAGGATGATCGCATCGGCTTTTATCTGATATATGCCGTCCTGCGCGCTCGTCGCGGTTATGACCTTGTCGGGGCTTATGTCAAGCACCATCGTGTTGAGCTTGAAGGGAATTTCAAGCTCGCGCACGCGCTTTTCGTATCTCCATGCGTATTCGGGACCCGAAAGCTCCTCACCGAAGCGGTGAAGACCGAAGCCGTTGTGTATACATTGCTGAAGGATTCCGCCGAGAGACGAGTCGCGTTCGAGGATGAGAATGTCCTCGATACCGCCCTCGCGCGCCGCGATTGCCGCGCTCATTCCGGCAGGACCGCCGCCTATAATTACTATATGCCTGTGTTCCATATGTTCAAAAAATCCTTTCATTATAAGGTCAGATTGATGACAAAGTTCATATTCAACAGAATACTGCATATTGATAACCGATAGTCCGCTTTTTCTTTGGCAGTGCAGGCGCAAAGAAAAAGCTTGGCAAAAAGAAGACGCCGTAGGAAAATTTCGCCTCTGCGGAGGCGACCAAGGCTACGCGCCTTGGATGGCGCCGCCTTTTGAAAAAGTCGGGCGAAAACTTTCCTGAAGACATCGCCGTGGGGTTTGTCAGTAGTCTGCATTATAAGGTGTTTTTTGTCTTGCCGACGACCACCCGGGAGCCTTTGCCCGACTTAGTCACGTCTTCAAATTCAATGCCTGTCTCGCGCGCGATAAGCTCCATGACGTATGTTCCGCAAAATCCGCCCTGACATCTTCCCATGCCCGAGCGCGTGCGGCGCTTGACGGCGTCGACCGTGAGCGCGGGGGGATTTGAGCGGATGGCATCAAGTATCTCGCCCTCGCTTATCGTCTCGCAACGGCAGATAATGCGACCGTAAGATGCGTCTTTTGAAATCTTTTTTTGCTTTTCTCCAACCGTCGCCTCGCGGAAGGCGTGCTTCGGCTCGCGAATTGGGTTGAAATCCTTGTTTTCTTCAAGCACAAGCCCCATGCCGGCAAGCATTTCGGTAACGTATTCGGCGATCGCGGGTGCGCTTGAAAGTCCCGGGGACTCAATGCCTGCGACGTTTATGAAATTTTCCACGTTTGAATTTATGATGAAATCTCCCGTATCTCCTACGGCGCGAAGACCGCAGAATGAGGTTATCGACTTGTTTATCGGAACGCTTACCGAGAGATTTTCGCCCGCTTCCTTGATGACCTTGTCGAGTCCGCGGCGTGTCACGCTCTTGTCGTCCTTGTCCTCGATGTCCTCGCTCGTAGGTCCGAGCAGAAGATTTCCGTCGACCGTAGGGGTGACTAAAATACCCTTGCCCATCTTTGACGGGACACGGAAGATGGTATGCTTTGCGATATTACCGCACTCACGATCAAGCAAAACATATTCGCCGCGGCGAGGGTGGACAGAAAATGAGCCGTCGCCAACCATTTTTGCAATTTGGTCGCTATATAGCCCTGCCGCGTTTATGACATAGCGCGCATCAATGCTTCTCTCGCCCGAGTGAATTGAGTATATGCCCTCGTTGCGTGTGATGTATTCCACATTGTAGTCTAAATATAGCCTGCAACCGTTGTCCATAGCGTTTCCTATCGCGGCAATAGTCAGCTCATATGGGCAGATGATAGCACCCGTGGGAGCGTAGAGCGCGCAGAGAGCGTTGTCCGAAATGTTAGGCTCAAGCGACTTAAGTTCATCGCGGTCGATGACGCGAACACCCTCGACACCGTTGGTTATTCCTCGCCGACAGAGAGCTTCGAGAGCCGCACGGTCGTCCTCGGAAAAGCCGATGACGAGCGAGCCGTTTTTCTTGTATTTTACGCCAAGCTCGCGCGCGACTTTTTCCATCATCTGCGAGCCGCGGACGTTGAGTTTGGCTTTCAGGGAGCCTTCTTTAGCGTCAAAGCCTGCGTGAACGATAGCGGAATTTGCGCGCGTCGCACCCATGGCAACGTCGCTTTCCTTTTCAATTATGCAGATGTCGAGCTTGAAGGAAGCGAGCTTGCGTGCGATCATACCGCCGACCACACCGCCGCCTATTATGGCAACGTCAAAAACAGACATATATACCTCCGAAAAATATTTTTCACAGAGAACGACTCCGCTTTCATACATGGTTTTTTCAATCGGACCTTTGATAATCGCGAAGCGGTTTTTTTAATTATACACCAAACCCCTGATTATGTCAAGAAAAAAGGATAAATGGAAAAATAAGACGGAGAAATGAGAAAAATAAATAACGGCATGCGAGATATACTCACACACCGTTATTTATCTTTCGGAGTCGGCGGGTTATTCCAACTCCCTAAAAGCGAATAAAATTACTTCTGCATTCCTGCGAGCGCCTTTGTGAACTGGCTCTTCTTGTGAGCAGCGGCGTTCTTGTGGATAATGCCCTTAGAAGCTGCAACGTCGATCTTCTTTACAGCAGACTTGTAAGCAGCCTGAGCGAGAGCAACATCGCCCGAAGCAACAGCCGCGTTGTACTTTTTGATCTCTGTCTTCATAGCGGACTTGAACATCTTGTTCTGAAGAGTCTTCTTCTCGATGACCTTAACGCGCTTTTTTGCGGATTTAATGTTCGGCATTTCTGATTCCTCCATAAAAATTTGACATACGGGGATATTTAATTTTATAGGTTCCCCTCTAATGCACGGATCGCCCTCCGCCTGAGAGGGTACATCGGGCATACCGCCGCATACTGTTATATCATATCACAAATAAAAACAAAATGCAATAGGTTTTTGAAAAAAAGTTAAAAAATTCGTATTTTCGTCGATATGGCGTAAAAAATATGCTGTGAAGAGCGGTTTTGGGGGTAAAGACGCATAATTGTTACGAAAAATCAAGTCATTTTCAATCGATTATTCCAAGCCGTCAAAAAAGTCGTCGTAGTTGCAATTATATATCTCTTTGAGCTTAATCAAGACGCTTATGCGGATATTCAGCTCTCCCGACTCATATTTTTCGTACGTGCTTCTGCCGATATCACACTCTCTGCGCTGAAGCTCGGCGCAGAACTTTTCCTGCGAGATGCCGAAATCAAGCCTCAATTTGCGGAGATTGTCGCCCATGTTGCGGTCCCGTCTCAATTTCTGTTCCATAAATCTTTCCCTTTTCAATATAGTTTTGACCAATATTGGTTGCAATTATCTATATTGTATGGTAAAATCAAAACGGATATTGACCTCTATGTTGGTCAAATCAAACTATAATCGGACTGAAGCCTTCCCCCGAGGGGGGAAGCCGCCTTTGCGTACATACCCGTAAAACGAAAAACTGTTACAGAAAACGCATCTGTAACAGTTTATTTTTTCGTACCGTTCTTTTTACGAAGAGTCTCGATTGTCAAGAGCAGAAATTTCATGTCGTCGTCAGAGAGGTCCGATACGTCAAGCAATTTATTGTGATTGATGCCGAGGAGATAATCGGTCGTGACGTGGAATATTCCGGAAAGTTTGATAAGAACCTCGGGCGATGGCGTTCGCTCATGCAGCTCGTAGTATGACACGACGGAGTTCGTGACGTTAAGGCGCGAAGCAAGCTCTGCCTGTGTCATGCCGGCATCAGTGCGTAATTGCTTTAATTTTTCACCGAAATTGACCATATTAATACCCCCTTATGATATTAGTTTATCACAAAAATAATATAAAATGGTCAAGAATTATATTAAAATAGTTGACAAAAAATAAGTATTTTGATACAATCAACTAAAAGAATAATTAAATTGACTAATTTAATAGTTTGTGGGGGTAAAATATGTTGGAGTCTGAGCCTTTGATCATCGGGATGATCAGCGTGATAATCTTTTTAATTGCACTTTACTTAGGAATACGCATATCGAACTTCAAGGATGAGTTGGATTTCATCAACACGGAAATTTACAGAACGAGAGGCGAGGAACGCATACATTGGCAACACGAGAAGAAAAGGCTCTGGCTTTCCCTCATTCCGTTTTACCGCAGATGAAGCCGAACGGCAGAGGCAGAAAAAACGCAAAAACGCAAAAAAACGCAGTAATAAAAACAAACAGCCTATTTGAGTCTAAAAGCTCAGATAGGCTGTCAAATTTTATCTTATCACATTGTGTATCTCGGACAAAATATCGCTTGCGGTCATCGAATATTGACCGAATTTTTCAGACGCTTTGTCGCCTGCGAGTCCGTGGATGTATGCCGCCGTCGCGGCGCGGTAGAGCGCGTGGGAAAGTGATTTTCTGCCCTCATTTGCCCACTCGGCGAGCGTTTTCCTCGCCAGAAGCGCACCGATAATTCCCGACAGCACGTCTCCCGAGCCGCCCGTTGCCATTCCGGGATTTCCGCTCTGATTGACAAATGTCACAAAGCCGTCGGTTATGACCGTGCAGTGGTCCTTTAGCAGGCAAATAATGCCGCGTTCTTTTGCAAAGCCCTCGGCGGTCTCGATCGAATTTGTGAGTATTTCGCCCACCGATCTACCGCAGAGCCTCGCCATCTCACCCGGGTGCGGCGTGATGACCGTTCGGGCTTTTTGCTCTGCCGAGAGTTCGTCCCAAAGCCCCGGAGACTCTGAGACTATATTTAGCCCATCCGCGTCAATGACCAGCGGAACGCCGGCACATGAAAGCACGGTTCTGACCATTTCTTTCGCCGTCTCGCTCCTGCCGAGTCCGCAACCCAGCACGACCGAGTCGGCTTTTTTTATTTCCTCGCGAAGGCGGCGGCATATGTCCGCCGTCTCTTCTTTTTCGGTGTCATAGAGCGAGAAGACGGCTTCGGGTAAGTTCGACGCAAGAGCCTCGTAGTTTTTGCGCGCTGTGAAGATCTCGACGATGCCTGCGCCTGAGCGGTACGCCGCCGATGCGGAAAAATACGCCGCTCCGCACATCGACATACCCTGTCCGTCGTAAGAGCCGCATACGCAAAGCACGCGTCCCATGTCGCCTTTGTTGGTGCGAGGATGCAGAGGCGGGAAGAGAACGCATACGTCATCGCGCGAAATATTTTCATGTGTTACCATAGCTTTTCTTTGGGTTCAACGAAGGTTGCCGATTCGATTATGACATCCTCAACCGGGATGGGCGCGTTCTCGTCGCCGAAGACCTCACATGCCGCTATCGCGTCGACGACGTCCATGCCTGCAAGCACGTATCCGAATGCGGCGTAATCTCCGTTGAGACTTGCCGAGGATTCATTCGTTTCGTGGATTATAAAGAATTGAGTCGATGCGGAATTCGGAACCGAGGTTCTCGCCATCGAAAGCACGCCGCGAACGTGGTATAGTTTGTTTTCAAAGCCGTTGCTGTCAAATTCGCCCTGAATTTCGGGTCTGCTCTCTTTTTCAACGAGCTTTGAATTTTTAACGTTGTCTTCATCGGTCTCGGTTTCGATGATATATCCGCCGCCCTGAATCATGAAATGTTCAATAACTCTGTGGAATGCCGTGCCGTCGTAGTATTTTTCGCTGACGAGCTTTTTGAAGTTGGCGACCGAAACGGGAGCGACGTCATGGCGAAGCACGACGACGATACTTCCGTAATCCTTGATTTTTATGAGGACGAAGTCGCTCTCCTTGTCGCTCGCGACAAAATCCTCGACCTTCATCGAATCGATCTCGCGCTCGACGTACATCATCTTGATATTAGTGCCTTTGCCCGTGTCGGACGAGTTGTAATCGTAGTAAGCCTTGCTTGAAAAATCGGTGAGTTCACCGTTTTCGCATGCCACGGCGCACATACCGAGCGATATTATTGCCAAAATAAGGGAGATGACCCTCAAAAATTTTTTCATAACGTACCTCCGGATAATACGAATTTGCAAGTGCTATTTTACCATTTTAACCTGACTTTGTCAAGAATATTTCCCACGAGAGTGATATAATTTACAATTTAAGCAATATAATGTCTTAAAACTAATCCTGAAAGTACATGGAGATAAGAATGGACACTGAATACAGACGGGCGGCAAATATAACGGTAGTGATAGCGGGTATAGCGGCGCTTTTGTGGCTTTTTTTTAATTACGCACTGTCGGCGCTGATGCCCTTTTTGCTGGCGGCAATCATTTCGGCGCTCATCTCGCCGATAGCGAGAAAGGTAAGCGAGAAAACGAAAATTCCGCGCAAGCTGTGCGCGGCGGTGATGCTCATAGCGACCTTTTCGGCGGTGACGGCACTGCTTTACGCCGCAATCTCAAGGCTTGTCACAGAGCTTGGCAATCTGCTGAGGCACCTCTCCGAAAATCCCGAGATTATCGGTGACACGCTCCGAGGCATACTCGACAAATTGACTGCCAACGGCACGCATTTTTCCTTTCTGCAAAAGATATTTGACTCGGATGCCCTCGCGGGACTCGGGATAGATATCACGAAGGCGTTGCAGGACGCGACAGGCTCGTTTGTTTCGTCACTGACCTCGTCTCTGCCCTCGGCGGCGGTGTCGCTTGTCAAGAGTGTTCCGTCGGTCTTGCTTTTCGTCATCGTCTTTTTAATAGCCGCATTTTATTTTTCGGCGGATGGAGAGGGAATCGCGCGCACGCTGTCGTCCCTGCTTCCCGACAGGTGGCAAAAAAAGCTGCCGGGCATCAAGGATAAATTCAAAAAGACGATTATGGGCTATATAAAGGCGTACTTTCTTATCATGGTGCTGACCTTTTGCGAGATGCTTTTGGGGTTGACGATACTCGGTGTCGATTACGCGTTTATCATGGCAATTGTGATATCGGTAGTCGATATATTGCCGATACTCGGCACGGGAACGGTGCTGATACCGTGGGCGATCTTTGCGTTTCTGACCTCAAATACGCCGCTCGGCGTAGGGCTGTTGATCCTTTACGCCGTATCGCTTGTCGTGCGTCAGTTTGCCGAGCCTAAGATAGTCGGCGGAGCTATTGGAATTCACCCTCTGGCGACGCTTGCGTCGGTGTATCTGGGGCTGAGATTTCTTGGCTTCCTCGGTATTTTTATAGGACCGATGACGGCACTTTTGCTCCGCGAGATGTTTTTCAAGGGGGCGGACGGAGATCAGTCGTCTGACAGCACGCAAGGCTCGGATGGAATCCGAAAATCGGGCGAGCTTGAAGAGGCGAAAAGCGATGATGCGGCAAAGACATAAATCCGACAAGTGAGGTTTTCACCCGAAAAACCATGTTCCACTGAAAAAAACAAAGAACGTATTGACAATATCTGACTTCAGTGGTAGAATATCATTAATGAAGCATTTTAACTTGACAATACGGAGGATGCTATGAAGAAGATAAAGATTTTGTCAATTTTGTTGGGTCTATGCATGTGTGTATCGTTGTTTACCGCGTGCGACCTTTCGGGATTGGTAAACGGAATGATTCCCGACGACAACGGCGGCAATACGAACGAGACGAATCGGAACGAAGAAAACGCCGAATCGACAGAGAAAGAGAGCCATTTGCACTATGTCATGTTTGACGATGAAATTCCGCCCACATGCACCGAGTACGGAAAAACCGGCGGCTCGTTTTGCGCCATCTGCGGAGAGAGGCTGTCGGAACCGGAGTTAGTCCCGCCGACAGGGCATGATATTAACGAATTCGGACAGTGTATTATATGCGGCGGATACTTTGCCGATACCGAGACCGCGACCGAGACAACATATCCATGGTGGGAGACCGAGACCGAGACCGAGTCCGAGACCGAGTCTGAGACCGAGTCTGAGACCGAGGCAAGACAGCCCACCGTGGGACTTGCATACGACCTCAACGACGGCGGAGACGGATACATTCTCTACGACATCGGAAAAGCGACCGATAAGGATATAGTTATTCCGTCCGAGTATAACGGACTGCCTGTCGTGAAGATAGATACCAAGGCATTTGAGGGCTATGACATCACGTCGGTTTATATCCCCGACACGGTCAAGGAAATAGGCGAATATGCGTTCAACGGATGTGGAAATCTTGTGTCGATCTGCATCTCAGAGGGCGTTGAAAAAATAGGCGGATATGCGTTCCAATCCTGCTATAACCTTAACAGCGTATATATTCCCGGCACTGTGGCAAGCATGGGAGCAGGTGCATTTTCGAGTTGCTCTTCACTTAAAGAAGTAACTCTTGGAGAGGGCATTGAGCATATACCTTATAATGCTTTCTCTTATGCACATAGCCTTCGTGAAATCACAATTCCCGACAGCGTAAAATCGATTGATCCCTACGCCTTTGAATGGTGTTCAAGCCTTGAAAAAATAACCATCAGCAGCGGAAGTATGCTTGAGAGCATTTCAAAGTATACGTTTGAAGGATGCGATAAACTTCAATACAATACCTATTCCAACGCAAGCTATCTCGGAAGCGCAGATAACCCGTATATGATACTTGTGAAGGCGAACAATCAAAAGATAAGAAGCTGTGAGATACACAGTCAGACAAGAGTGATTGCACGATCCGCATTTGAGGGCTGCTTCTCAATAAAATCTTTGCAGATCCCCGACGGCGTGACGAGCATAGGTGTTGATGCGTTCCGCGAATGCACAAGTCTTGAAAACATTACGATTCCGAGTAGCGTAATATACATGGGAACATGTATATTTAATGGATGTAATGCTCTTGAAAGTGTCACTATGCCGTTGGTCGGAAAAAAGATTGAGGCAGGTTTTGAAGTCGATATGCGTTTTACCGACTATTTTGGATGGAATAATGTTCCCGAAACGCTGAAGACAGTGGTAATTAACGGCGGAGAGAGGATAGGTGAGCATGCGTTCTCCGGTTGCTCCGGACTTACAAGCATAACGATTCCCGACAGTGTGACGAGTATACGCGATTCTGCGTTCTCCGATTGCACCGGACTTACAAGCATAACGATCCCCGACGGCGTAACGAGCATCGGTGAGTCGGCGTTCTATAATTGCTCCGGACTTACAAGCGTAACGATCCCCGACGGAGTGACGAGCATCAGTAATTGGGCGTTCTCCTATTGCTCCGCACTCACAAGCGTAACGATCCCCGACGGCGTAACGAGCATAGGCGAGGGGGCGTTCTCCTATTGCTCCGAACTTACAAGCATAACTATTCCCGACGGCGTGACGAGCATTGGAGCTTATGCGTTCCAAAGTTGCTCCGGACTTACAAACATCACGATTCCCGACGGCGTGGCAAGCATCGGTGAGTGGGCGTTCTCTGCTTGCGACAATCTCACGGATATCTACTTTGGCGGAAGCGAAGCGGAATGGAAAACGCTTACCTCGGACTATAACACGAACCTCGGTGCCTACAATGCCACCGTTCATTTTGCAGATGAAGAGGCAACGGATGCGGAGGAGATCGATACTTCGGCGAACTGACGACAGACAGGCGGCAGAATTAAGAGCCGCGGCTCTTCGTTCATAAGCCGCGAAACATAAAAAACAAATACCACGGGATTTATCTCAAGTCCCGTGGTATTTTTCTGACTGCTCTCGGTGCTTTCGATGCCCGAGGACAGATATTATTTCGCGTTCATTTTCAGGTATGCGTTGATAAATCCGTCGATGTTTCCGTCCATGACCGACTGAATGTTTCCGTCCTCGTATCCCGTGCGCGTGTCCTTTGCGAGCGTGTAGGGCATGAAGACGTAGGAACGAATCTGCGCGCCCCACTCGATGTTTGCCTTATTGCCCTGTATCTCCTCGATCGTGTCGAGTCGCTCGCGGAGCTTTATTTCCATAAGCTTTGCCTTGAGCATTTTGAGCGCGGTCTCCTTGTTCTGGAGCTGGC
>JBJDZM010000048.1:0-10920 GCA_051867975.1 Eubacteriales bacterium
GCCAAAGAGAAACTGAAAAGACTTACTTCCCGAAGTCAAGGCAGAAAGTTAGATAATCTCATCTTTCATTACGATTGATGAATCAGATTTATCTGAATGGTATGTTTCTGCAACAAATAGCTTCATCTTTTCCATTTAACTCTTCCTCGTTCTGTAAATAAAAATGTTTTTCAGCATACATCAACACTCCACCGCGACCTTAATAACTCCGTCGCGTTTATTTTCAAATAGCTCATACGCCTTGTCGATCTTATCAAGCGGATAGGTATGCGTGATTATCGGCTCGTTCATACTCTTATCGCTCCTGTTGAGCAGTGGCAGAGCCTGTGCCTTTTCTTTGCTTCCTGCGGTGCAAATACTGCACCGTGACTGTCATTCTCCGCTCACGGTCTCGCCTTTCCAGTCAATGATCCCGCCGAATTCTACGATGTTCGTGTAGCCGAGTTTCACCAGCTTTTCCGCCGCCTCTTTACTGCGCCGACCGCTGCGGCAGTACACCATGATCAGCTGATCCTTATCCGGCAGTTGGGAGATTTCGTCAGTGCCGATATTTTCATTGGGAACGTTGATGGCGTTCGGGATATGTTTTTCAGCAAATTCCGCGGGCGTGCGCACGTCAAGAATTATATATCCGTTCTCCTGCTCCATCATGGCAACAGCCTCGTCCATACTGATCTGACGGAAGGAATTTGTCTGGTTGCCCGCCCCGCCGCACCCGGTCAGCATAAGAGCAGACAATAATATCGGTATTAGTTTTTTCATCATCTATCTCCTTGATCATTACACATTGCGTTCTTGTAGTCTTACATCTCTTGCACTTACGAGGGTAACCGAGAAGCGACAAACAACCTCCTGCGGTTTCTTAAATGCCGTCGCGCTTGATAATCTCCGGATAAGCATAACCGTGTATGTCGGCGCACGCCCGATTTCATCCCAAAATGCGATGATGCGCTTGCGAACGCCGATCATATTCGCCGCCATGCCGACGCAAGACTTCCTGTGTGTAATCAGCGTTTCAAGCAGGTTATTTGCGATCTGTAAATCTTCTTTTGTTGCTACTTCGACTTTCCTGAGAGGAAATTTGGATCGTGCATAAGTTCTTTTACCATCATGCTCTCCCTTACGGCAGGCAATGCCCGGTTGCGCGGTATATCTCATACCATTCCGCGCGCGTCAGCGTTACGTCCGCGGCTTTGCAGATATCGGTCAGGTGGTCTGGGTTCATCGTTCCCACGATCAGCTGCATATTGGCAGGGTGGCGCAGAACCCACGCCGCCGCGACTCCCGTTTTGGATACCCCGTATTTTTCACCGATCTCGGCAAGCTTTGCGTTCAGTTCGGGAAAATCCTCATTGTCAACGAAAGTCCCCTTGAAAAATCCGTACTGGAACGGCGACCACGCCTGAATCGTCATTTTCTTGATGCGGCTGTATTCCAGAAGTCCGCCGTCGTGCATCTGCGACTCCGCATTCTTCATGTTCACGTTCATGCCCGATGTCACCATGCCCGCCTCTGTGATCGAGAATTGCAACTGGTTGACGACAAGCGGCTGTCTGACTGCCGTTTTGAGCAGTTCAATCTGCATCGGGTTGTGATTGGATACGCCCAAATGACGCACCTTTCCGGATGACTCCAGAGCGTCAAACGCCTCTGCTACCTCTTCGGGTTCCATGAGCGTATCGGGACGGTGGAGCAAAAGGAGGTCAACATAGTCCACGCCCAACCGGGAAAGGCTTCCATCCACCGAACGGATGATATGTTCCTTTGAAAAATCGTACTGCCCGTCGTGAATGGCGCATTTTGTCTGTATGAACATCCGCTCCCTTGCGCCCTTGTGCCGATTCAGATACTCGCCAAACAACCGCTCCGAGTTGCCTTTTCCGTAAATGTCCGCATGGTCAAAGAAATTGATTCCGTTGTTCAGTGCGCAGTCAATAATTTCGTCTACTCTTTTCTCTTCAAGACCTGCCATTCTCATACAGCCCAAAGATATTGCGGATGCGGAGATCTGTCCGCCGATCGTGATATATTTCATCATAGCCTCCAAATTTATGTTTATTTTTTGGTGTCAAGCGACCAGCCATGATCGCCGTGGTAGATCATCTGACGGGTCATACCGCCGTCGATGCAGATATTCTCGCCCGTGATAAATCCTGCCATCTCAGAGCAAAGATACAGCACCATATTGGCGATATCGGGCGGATTTCCGACCCTGCCCACCGGCTGTTGCAGAGCGTCCGCGCCCTCATATACGGTATAGTGATTGTCTATCCACCCGGGCGAGATGGAATTGACACGCACCTTGCCCGCAAAGCTGACTGCAAGCGCGTGCGTGAGCGCAGAGATACCGCCCTTTGACGCCGTATAGCTCTCGGTCTGAGGTTGACTCATCCGGTCGCGGGAGGACGAGATATTAACGATGTTTGCACCCTCAGCAAAATACGGCGCGAAGAGCTTGGACAGGTAAAACGGCGCAGTCACACCGACCTTCAAAGCGTATTCAAAGTCCTCGTAGCTACCGTCCGAAATGCCGCACGTTTTGGGCGCGGCATTGTTTATCAGATAATCGACATGACCGCAGTCGCCAATCACCTTTGCGGCAAATCTCTCAAGCGTTGCCTTGGCTGCAAGGTCGCCGACAAAATAATCGTTCGGGAGCAGGTCGATGACACAGACTGTCGCGCCCGCCGCCTCAAACTGCTCGCGGATGCACTTGCCGATGCCCCGCGCGCCGCCCGTTACAACGGCGATCTTATTTTTGAAATTGAACATACACAAGTTTTCCTCTTTTATTTTATTCTTGTCTTTTAATCTCTCTCAAAATTTCTTCATCCGCCGGGCAGAATTCGTAATTTGGAATCTCGCTCGGCGTGATCCATCTGATGTCGTTGTGTTCAAGTTTTTGCGGCACACCTACGTCGATGGTGGCGTTGAACAGCGTCAGATGCACCGTGATGTCGGGATACTCATGGACGACGCACATAAACACATCACCAACAGAAATAGTCACAGCAAGCTCTTCCTGACATTCGCGGATAAGTGCTTGCTCCTTTGTTTCTCCGGGTTCGACTTTCCCGCCGACAAACTCCCAGAGAAGTCCCCGCGCCTTATGCGCCGGTCGTTGACAAATCATGAATTTATCGCCCGCCCGTATGAGAGCGGCTACTACTTCGGTCATAAAAATCGCCTCATTTCTCTTTCTTGTGCTGTTTTAAAACGGCATCAAGAAGTGCCGTGCATCCCTCGAAAATATCTCGATATGCCACCTCAAAACGTTCGGAATACCACGGATCGGTGACATCGCCGCCGCGGTTGGTGTAGTCCATCAGCTTGTGCACTTTTTCGTCCGGGTCACCGCCGAAAATGCGGAACATATTGCGGATATTGGCGCTATCCATGCCGATAAAAAGATCGTATTTGTTATAGTCGCTCTTTTGCAGTTGCACTGCACGTTTGCCATCGCAGGACAGCCCGTGCTTATCAAGTTCCGCCTTCGCCGGAGGATAGACGGGATTGCCGATGCCGTTCCATATCTCTTCCGTGCTTGTGGCAGAGGAAGCGATCACAAATCGGTCTGCCACGCCCCGCTTTGCTACAAGGTCTTTGAATATAAACTCCGCCATCGGACTGCGACAGATGTTGCCGTGGCAGACGAACATGATTTTCATTTTTGTTTTTCTCTTCTTAGTTGATGTCTGAATTTCTTCTATATTTCCTTTATTCCCAAACTCTTTAGATATTGACATTTCCATTGAACGGATTTTGTTTCCGTACTTTTTTTGAGTCCCTTATAAAATTACACTACTCTCAAACCGACCGTCCGATCTGCTGTTGCACGTGGGAGGTTTGAGTCCCTTATAAAATTACACTACTCTCAAACGTAAGATACATAGTATTTATCGTTGTACTTGTTTGAGTCCCTTATAAAATTACACTACTCTCAAACTGTGAGATACGATACATCTACACCGAAGTAGTTTGAGTCCCTTATAAAATTACACTACTCTCAAACCAGTCAGCAGGTCTTTCTGTTGATGAAGCAGTTTGAGTCCCTTATAAAATTACACTACTCTCAAACTTCCCTTTTGTGAGTTACTTATGATGATTTGTTTGAGTCCCTTATAAAATTACACTACTCTCAAACGGAATCCGCCGCGCCGTTGCTCGTATGTCGGTTTGAGTCCCTTATAAAATTACACTACTCTCAAACACCCTGCTTGTATTTATATTATGCCGATGCGTTTGAGTCCCTTATAAAATTACACTACTCTCAAACCATGTACTCACCGCATATCTCGCACATGAGGTTTGAGTCCCTTATAAAATTACACTACTCTCAAACCGGTTGCTCGGCTCTTGCGAGCATCGACATGTTTGAGTCCCTTATAAAATTACACTACTCTCAAACCTCAAATCAGAATTTGAGAAACAATACTACGAATTGCTGAAAGCAGTGTAATGGGACGTGTGTGAATAATTATAACATATAAACTCTTCAAAAGCAAGTTAAAATTCGCATAAATCTTCGTCGACCGTATACCTTTTTGTATTTTTCAGCTTTATCTGAGCAGAGTTTTCAATCAAAAGGACCTTAAACCCATGCAAGCATACGCTTTCAACAAAGGTTTCCATCTCGTCGTCAGAAAAATACGTTCTCATGTTAATCATAATAAACAATCTATCACGGTCAAGCTCTCGCACAAGCTCCATGTAAGCAAAAATTTTTTCAAGATGCGTTTTGTCGGTTTCATCAATTTCGGGAGACACAGCTTTTATGATAGGACCTATAGAAAGTCTCTGGCAATCCACCTCAAACGGCAAATCATCTGAAAGAAGTAACACATATCGCTCCAACTCGGCGAGCAGTTCTCCCGTAGCTTTGTAATTTTCTGCAAGCATGGCTTTTTGCTCCAATGAAGCATATAACTTGGTGAGCAAGCTTTTTCGATTTATTTGAAATGGGGCAAATTGAACGGTCACATCGGCGTAACGGCTAAAGTCAACCGGCTTATCTGATACTGAAAGTAAAAAATCTCCACTCCCACCATCAGATTGAACGGTAGCGTTGTTCACCACATCAAAAAACATCTTTTTATTTTCAATCACAAGCTCGTTAACGTATCCATGATCGAACGAAATAATATGTTCCATATTCTTATAGACCAATTTCATAATATAATCAACCTTTCGTCGCTTTCAATTACCTCACTGTGATGCTCCCCGGTTATATATTCCATTCCCGCAAATTGCTTTTCCGTAACGGTCATAACCTGAACGATACCATCGGAAGGGCGATTTTTTCGTATAACGTCCAAAACCGCCTTTCCTGCGCTCGGAGTCAGAAGCATTCGACAGTACACCGATTCTTGCATCATTAAAAATCCGTTTTTTATCCGTAACTTTTGAAACTTTCTGTATTCACGCTTGTTTTCAAGCGTTTCCGTCGGGAGATCAAAAAACACTAAAACTCTCATAAAACGATTACTCATAATGAATAAAATTGTATTAGCGAAAGATCGCCATCATTTAATGCATCAAAAACACTTCGGCAATAATATTTTATTGCATTTAATACGGTTTGCCTGGTTTGATTTATAACAACCGTTTCGTTTAAAACGTTAACGAGGATATGCTTTTCCGTACTTGTAAGCTCGGCAAAAGAAAGACTCTTCACCTTTCTGTCCACAAGAACACGAAAAGGCTCCATAAGATCACAACTCAAATTAAAATGGTTAAACATATTATCGTGAAATATACCAAGCTGTGTCAGATATCCCTGTGATACTATTTCTCGGTTAAACGCAGACAAGATAATACTGTATCCGTAGTTCAAAGCCGCGTTTACTGTGTTTTCCTCGCTTCTTGTAAAGTCCATTCCGAAAAGAGCATTAAAATACACTTTGGCTGCATGTCCCTCTCGGTTTGTTGCGTCATGCGGCTCTATTTGCGATAAATAGGACTGCAAAAGAGAGGATTCGTTAAATTTTTCTGATTCTTCCAAAAAGTCCGCCTGCTTTCGTATCTTCTCGGCAACAATATCAGCCCAAACGGCACCCTTTAAATCATCCGTCCAAGCAATTTGAACTTTAATCTTGCGAGAGCAATCGTAGGAATTATAATACGGCACAAGCTCGGCGTTGGGCGTTCTTCCGGCATTAAAAAAAATAACGCGAATCTTCTTTTCTACCAAAGCTTCAAGTAGACAACCCGTAAGTGATACCGCAGGATTTTCGATGAGCAATACGGCCATTTCGTCAAGAAATATCTTTTTTGTTTCCTCTGCGCGTACTACCATAAAGCCCATCTTATAATCCAGCTTGCAACGGGACGTGATTACAACCGTTCTCCAACTCATAGTAAATCGAGAAGGTTCTCGGACACTTTTTCAAAAAGTCCTGATGCGGATTGGTCAATAATACGAACGTCGGTATAGTTCTTTTTCCAATTGGAAATATTCAACGATAGTGCCGCGATGCCCGAGCTTGCGCTTTCTCCCAAATCCTTCAAGTCTGCCTGTTTCAGCTTTCCCAAAACGCCTTGAATCTGAAGGAGAATATACATTTGCTTATAAACGTCAAGCTTTCCGAAATCGTCTGAATGCTTCCGCAAATTGTCAATAAAAGTTTCATTGCCGGGGCGGGTATTGTAAGGCCAACAGGAGAGCTTTTTCACATAAAGGCGGTAAAGCGCAAGATTCTTTTCCGGGGATATTTCATCATATCTTTCGTCCCAAACTATCTTGCCGTTCTTCTTTTGCTTCTCGTAAAACGTTTCCAGCTTTTTGATGTAATGCTCCGTCTCGGGGGAGGTCATAAACGGCATCATATTCATCAACCCGATTTTGGATGATCCCGCTTTGCCCCTGATACAGTACCGCGCACCGTCAAACGAAAGCATTGTGAAAATTTTAAGCACTCTTTTGTTTAACAGAATTTCTATATCCGTTGCCTTGTCACCCAGCTCTTTTGCAACATACAGCATTGCATATTCGTCGCTTGACAAAACCTCGCCAATATTCAAGAGCTTCAGGGGAATCAGGCTGACCTGAAGTTTGTTGCCCTCCTTGTATCTTGCCAAAAGGAATCCCGAAATCGTGGCACCGTTATATCCGCCGTATATTTCAGTAGGCAGGTCTTTTTTTAAAGGAATAAGCCCTTCTGCTGCTTTAAGCGGATTTTGATCAAAGAATCCACCGTTTTGTCCCGAATGCTTGCAATATGAATACATGGTCATGTGCGCCGTATTCTTTCTCGCAATATCAACAACTCGATTTTTATCTTCGGCTCCGTTCCAAACAGTCTTGCCGTTACATATCACCGGCCGGGTAAAGACGATCTCGGGCTTGGGATTATTGTCCGCATCCGCGCGCCAGAACTGTCTGCTGAATTTTGAATGCCATACGTTGCCGACAACGATATTCAAATATGCGTCCTTTGCATGGTGGAGGTCATTGGCAGCACGGGATTTGAGAAGGTCAAACTTCTGCCTGAAATCTGACACAAGTCCCGCCTTTACGTAAATGACCTCGGTGTCGGGATAAAGCTCCTTCAGAAGACTTGCAACAACCTTTGTGGACTGACGAGTTTCTACCAATTGACGGTTGATAAATTCAAATTTTTCTTCATCTGTAAAGTGAGTGGTTCTGGTCAAGCGCCTATATTTTTCATCGCTGATCAGTCCAACCTTGTTGAGATATGTCCAATATCCGCGCATATTATCTTGAATGGAAGCATCTATGGGATAGGTATCACTTTTTTCTCCGTTCGCTTTAGAGTCAACCAATATCTCATTGTTGATAACACTATCATCCTTTACAAAGCTTCGAGGATAGATATGCTCAATATTATAAATTCCATCACCGGCAATCACCGAATTGATATCGATCTCCTTCCCCGTATACAAGCACTTGCCGAGCTGCACGAAATAAAGGAACAGCTTATCGCTCTGTAGCTTGTTGTGAACGGCATCGCCCAAACTATCAAGCTCCTTTGTCAAATAAGGGATATCTTCATCTTTCACATGCTCATACAGTTCAAGAATTTGATCGTATCTTGTCTTTTTCCTTTTACCTTTTTGATTCTCATTTGAGCCGCGTGCCATTTCGATAAATATTCTTTCGGGAGCGCATCCCTGAACCTTAACAATATCCTTCAGAATATCAAGAGTACGGATAATGGGGCGCTTGACCGCGTTAGAGATATACATTTCGTCAAGCCGCTCCAAAAGGCTCTTTTTTTCTGCACCGTAATACTCTTTGGTTATGCTTTCTATTTGTTCCTTGAAATCAAATCTGTCGGAATTTAAAATCTGCATCAAATTTAAATTTGTCTCCCACATCGTACGAATAACGGTCATATACTCGCCTGTCTTCGTATTAACAGCGCCTTCGATTCCGCACAGCAATCTTCTTGACAGTCTGCCGAAATCTTTGAATCTGAGTCCCGAAATATATTTGATCTCACTTTCAGGGAGATGTCGATAATTTTGTTTAAGCCAGTGCTTGATTCTTGCGTTATCCTCGGAATATGTTGCACGGTTGATGATCGCTTCAACATCCGAATATGTAAGTAAGCCGCCGCTCACGAGGTTCTTGAACTGCAAAAACGGCTTCAAGGAGGATTTAACTGTTATATCAAGACCGCTCACTAAATCATCTTTATCAATAAAGTTATGAGATACCAAATGATTCTTGATATGCGTAGGAGTAACTTTAGCATATCGCATAAAAACATTATTGTATATACTCTGCTTTGCTTCGACCGATATATCGTTTCCGTTTATTTTGATATTATTGATTTCGTTGAGGACTTCAAAAGCAGAGTAAATCAAGGAATTCTTTGGCAGTACATCCTCGCTCGGCAAGTATGTGCAGGAATTGGTCATTCTTGCGATAAATTCGTTTTCACTCGCATCAAGGTCAACCATCTTATCAAAGTTCCAAGGGTAGATTTTTCCCTCCGCACGTCGCACCATCCAATGATTGACTTTTCTGTTTTTTTCAGGGTTTTCATTAAGGGGTCCAACGTAATACGGTACTCTGAATTCGAACACGGAAAGCACCTTTTCCGCACCTGTTATGCCATCCTCGTCCTCTTCGCTCAAGAAAGGTAAATACGTCTTGGCATTTTCAAGAATCTTATTTATCTCGTACCAATAAAGCTGATAGGGGATAACGCGATTGTCGCCGTCAACCTGCTTTGGCAAAAAGTCGTTGGCTTCAAGGCTGGCGCGCATTTTTTCAAATTTGCAAGTATCTTCGCTGTCAGGATTTACAGACTTGAATAGCGACAGGATATATTTACAAAAGTCTTCTTTGCTAACAGATTTTTTAACATTGACTTTATCATTCGAGGTAACGTTCTTGCCGATATACGCTACATAATTTCTGGGATTATCTGCATCACGGAAAAGATCGTTGTATTTTTCGGGTATGTATTTTTTTACAAAGGTTTTAAGCAGTTTAAGGTCATTCGCATGTTGTTCGTAAACCTCTTCTTTCGCTTCAGAAATGCTTTGCTTCCCCTTCAAAACGTCAACAAGCACAGACCAATCGTAAACCGACTTCAATACAAAAACAAGCTCCGCATCGCTCTCATCGATGGCTTGCATAGTGACAGCAAGCTTTTCATCGTCTATATTCAATGCAATTGACTTTTCCTCAAGCTCATCGTATTCTTCTTTACCGAAAAGGTCTTTCAAAGCACACTTGCCACCACAAAGCAGTTTTATAATGAGATCATAATTGTACTCATATGTTTCGTTAATACTTTTAGGTGCTTTGCCGCCGAACAGTGCATCGGAAAGCAATTTCGACTTCTTGGTAACACCAAGTTTTGCCTTGAGTGCATTTGCAACAGCTGCAATATCAACGTTTTCATCCCAAGGGAGCGCATACTCGTCGCGCTTGATAAAATCTACTAATTTTTGATATACGCCCTTAAAGTCGATAACCTTGTCAACACTATGCTTGTCCACCTCGCTGAGAAAATGCCCTCTGTGTGCAACTAACCAGGCGCACGCGATATATACCAGCCTTGCGTCGTGCTCCTCGTTGCTTTCCATCAGTTCTTTTATCAGATGGTGTATCGTGGGATATTTATCGGTGTACGCCTTCTGCTCCGCATACGTGCCGAACAATCTTACCTTTTGGTCGTCATTTTCCGGATAAAGATAGCTTTCCCTGATCCTTTTGAAGAAGTTTTCGTCCACCTTGGCAATTTCTCCGGCAAATAGCTCTTGTACCAGGCGCACGCGCTGCTGCCTGCGGTCAAGTCGCCTGCGCGCCACTCTGAATCCCCTGCGCGCCACCGCAAGCTGTGCAGGGTCAAAAAGTGTAACACCCCACATAGATTCTCCCCTGAATTTACACAAGGAATAACTTTCATTCGTAACGGCATACCCTACCGAATCTGTTCCTATGTCAAGACCAACATAATATTTTTCATTTTTCATATTGACAAACACCTCCGTTTGTATTATAATATGAGTGTAGTTTATATCCCTTATAAACTTACACTACGAGTTCAAATAAAAGGAAACTCAAATCGTCGGCTCTGCCGATTGCACAGCGTGTGCGGAAAAGACCTCCGAGGAGGTCTTTTTCTTTTGTTTCTCTGACAGTTTTTACTTTAGAATTTTCGTGATAATCCAAACCTGCATCCGCCTCGGAAGAACATTCAGAAGCCTCAACAGCGGATTGCGGTTGATGTTATAGATGTACTTGGGGCGCTTTGAAGTCACAGCCTTGAAGGCGGTGTCGGCAATCTTTTCGGGTGTCACGTTTCGTGTTTCAACCGAATCTACAACGCGGCGGAAATTCCCGGCGTTATAAGAGTACCGTTTCGTTTTTTTGCAGAATTCTTCAAGTGCAACCGTTGAAACGCCGAGCATATCGGTCTTCACGGCACCGGGGCGTATCAC
>JBJDZM010000049.1:0-10915 GCA_051867975.1 Eubacteriales bacterium
GTAACGCCTTTGAGTCCCTGCTTTTTTGCGTAATATGCCTGTGCGATAGCCGAGTTTAACTTGTGGCTTCCGCTGGTGTTGTTTCCTTCAAACTTGTAGTAGATCTTCGCGGGTGTGCCGAGCTTTTCCTCAAGGCAGTAAGCGCGGACGAGGGGAGAGGGACGATACATTTTGTAAAAGTTGCGGATTTCCTCCGGAATCGGGAAATAAGGGGTGGTATCGTCAAGCTCCTGTGCAATAAGCTCATCGCAGAATACGCCCGACAGGTCCTTAGCCGTCATGACCTCATGTGTCGCCGGATTAAGAAGAGGAGCGGGCTTCTGCTTCATATCGGCGCGAAGATTGTACCATGCCGTGGGCATCTCGGATTCGTTTAAATATATTTTGTAAGGTATTTTTTCGTTTTTCATTGTATTATCCTCCGTATTATCATATTATTAATTTGGTTTGTGTAATGCTTGTGAAATTCAGAATAATTCGGCGTCATCCCGCCGCCATCGCTTTGTGAATAACATTTTTTTCCTCCTGTAAAAAACTCCTTTGACCGTATCTCTGTCAAAGGAGAAAGAAAAAACGCCCCCGACAGAAATACCGATTCTGTCAAGGACGGATAAAATATCCGCGGTGCCACCTTGATTCACTCCCGACGGGAGTACTCTTTTTAAGATACCGACATATCTTTTGCAGGTAACGTCTGCCAAAACGTCGCAGAATACTCGGCAAAACATTTTGCCTTTGACTGCGCCCTCAGCGGTCCATTTGCCAAACAGTTTCTAACCCGACTCTCAGCAACACGGGCTCTCTGTGTAGTCTTATATGACTTTATCTCCGCCTCATAGGTTTTATGATGGCATAATTATATCACCGCTTATTTGTTTTGTCAATAGTTTTCGAAAAAATTTTTTTCGAAAAAATTGCGATTTTTTCTTGTACGAAAAACATTTTTTCAGTGTGTCACGGCTTTGAAGCGGTATTTTTATGATGCTTTTTTAAATATATATTAACTGATTTTCGCAAATTGTGCAAAATATGACAGGATTAAATGTTGATTACTTGACATGTTCAATAAAATAGTGTAAAATAAAATGTAATAAACGAAAGGAGTTTTCTATATGGAGAACATTGACAAGAAATATGAAGCGTTGTTTACTCCTTGGAAAATAGGCAATGTCGAGATAAAAAACCGCATTGTAATGTGTCCTATGGGGGGAACGTCGCTTTTCGGATGGTTTGAGCTTGGCGGCTGCCACTTTGACCGTGAAGCGGCAAAGCTTTTCCTTCGGAGGGCGAACAACAACGTCGGA
Source organism: Eubacteriales bacterium (assembly GCA_051867975.1). Taxonomy (GTDB): domain Bacteria; phylum Bacillota; class Clostridia; order Oscillospirales; family CAG-272; genus SVTX01. Next base: position 1,305 of record JBJDZM010000049.1, read on the forward strand.
CTTATCATTCCCGGCATTGCGCCGCTTCGCGACACCTTCTGGGGAAAGTGGCTCTGGCAAAATCCGAAAATGTTTGAGGAACTCAAGGATTTCATGGACGAGATACATAAGACCGGAGCTAAACTCTTCGTTCAGCTTACCGCAGGTATGGGACGCTCGTGGGCGATTACCGAGCTTATCGCGCCCCTGCACAAAAACAAATTCACGCGTGCAATAATTAAGCCTGTCATCGACACGTCGCACGAGCTGGCATCACCTTCTCGCCAGCCCTCGCGCTGGGCGCACGACATTGAGTGTCCCGAGATGACGAAGGAGCAGATTCATGAGATAATCGAGGCGTTCGCGAAGACCGCAAAGCTTTGCCGTGACGCGGGAGTCGACGGCGTTGAGGTGCATGCGGTACATGAAGGATATCTTCTTGACCAATTTGCGATAGAGTATTTCAACAAGCGTGAGGACGAGTACGGCGGAAGCTTTGAAAACAGATACCGCTTTGCCGCCGAGGTCGTCAAGGCAATAAAGAAGGCGTGCGGAGAGGATTATCCCGTATCGCTTCGCTACTCGGTTGAGTCCAAGATGAAGGACTTTTGCTACGGTGCTATGCCGGGCGAGGACTACACCGAAATAGGACGCGCAATGCCCGAGTCCGAGAGAGCGGCGAAATATCTTGAAGAAGCGGGATATGACATGCTCAACGCCGATAACGGTACGTATGACTCGTGGTATTGGTCGCATCCGCCGATGTACATGCCAGAGAACTGCAACCTTGAGGATGTAGCTCACATAAAGAAATTTGTAAATATTCCCGTTGTCTGTGCCGGTAGAATGGATGCAGAGACAGGCGCGCGCGCTGTGGCAGAGGGTATGATCGACGGTGTCGGCGTGGCAAGACAGTTTTTGACCGACCCCGAATGGGTAACTAAGATAATTGAGGACAGAGTCGAGGACATCAAGCCTTGTATATGCTGTCACGCGGGTTGCTTTAATTTCTCTTCGTCGAAGGGGCATGCTAATACGCAAGACCTCAAAGATACGATGGGGCTTTCGCGTTGTGCGCTCAATCCTGAGACGATGCAGTCGAAGAAGTATCACGTCGAGCCTGCAAAGAAGCAGAAAAAGGTCGCAATCGTCGGCGGAGGTATCGGCGGTATGGAATCGGCTATTCTGTGCGCAAAACGCGGTCACAAGGTAACTCTTTACGAAAAGACCGACAAACTCGGCGGTGTATTTATCGCGGCGGCGGCTCCTTCCTTCAAGGAAAAGGACAGGGCGCTTATCGCGTGGTACAACCGCGAGATTACAAAATACCCAATAGAAATTAAGCTGAATCATGAGGTCAAAAACATAAAGGAGCTTGATGCCGACGAGGTAATTATTGCGACGGGTGCCGTTGCAAAGAGAATTCCTCTTCCGGGTGCCGACAAGGCTATTGAAGCGGTGGATTTTCTGCTCGGCAAGCGTGAGGTCGGTGAGAATGTCACGGTTATCGGCGGCGGACTTACGGGCTGTGAGATAGCGTACGAGCTTTACCTTCGCGGCAAGAAGCCGACTATCGTTGAGATGCAGGACGACCTTATAACTACTCCCGGAATCTGTCTTGCAAACACAAGCTATCTGCGCGATTTCTTCAAGACGAACAATGTGCCCGTATATCTTGAGACCTCGGTCAGAGAGATAGGCGACGGCTATGTTTCGGTATCGGACAAAGAGGGCAAGGAGACAAAAATATGCGCCGATTCGGTCATTCTGTCGGTCGGATACGATCCGGCACCCTTATCTAAAAAGTCGGGACACGTTCATGTCATCGGTGATGCCGCGGCGGTCGGAAATCTCCGCACGGTCATCTGGGGCGCGTGGGACGTTTGTATGAAGATATGAAGCGTGAGGCTGAACTTAACCGTAGTCAGTTTGCTTCAAATGCTCCTCGAATAGCGAGGAGTCCGAGTTAAAATGTGCTTTGTGTGCAAGCGGAGGATGCGCAAGGGGCTCTGCCCCTTGACCCCGCTTGGAAACTTTTTGCAAAAAGTTTCTGAGAACTTCAAAAACCTTTATTAAAGGCTAAAATGAGATTTGATTTGAAAGGATAAGATATGGTATTAAATCAAGAACAACAAGCAATACTTGACGGCGCGAAAGGCGAGACGATGGCCAAGGTCATGAAGACAATGGTAATGTTCGGCGACGCATTCGGTGCCGAGAAAATGGTCCCTGTTACGAGCGAATACAACCACCTTGTAACCTCGTTCGGACTCAAAATGATGACACCGGTTTTTGAGCTTATGCAGCAGCTCATCGACGCAGGTGCGCTCTCACAGCAAAAATTCTCGGTCGACCCGAGACCTCTTGACAAAAACGTGCCTGCAAATTTTTTGCAGAGCTTTGTCTTCAACAAAATAATGTATCCGACTCAGGAGAACTACGAAAAGCAGCTCCACGAACTTGGACTTATGAACGACGATGCGTTTACCTGCACGTGCTATCTTGACGAGGTGGGAAACAAGCCTAAAAAGGGCGATATCCTCTCATGGGCGGAGTCAAGCGCGGTGGTTTACGCCAACTCGGTTTTAGGCGCGCGTTGCAACCGAAACTCGGGTATTATGGATATTATGGGTTCAATCGTGGGCTTTGTCCCTTACTTCGGACTGCTGACCGACGAGGGAAGATGTGCGACATGGATTGTAAAAATCGAGACCGAAAAGAAGCCCGAAGCACAGCTTTTGGGTTCTGCTATCGGTATGAAGGTCATGGAGGACGTTCCTTACGTTTACGGACTTGACAAATGGCTTGGAAACGAGCTTAATGAGTCGGCTTGCTCCTACCTCAAGGATTTCGGCGCGGCAACCGCATCAAACGGTGCCGTAGGACTCTATCACATCGACGGATTGACCCCCGAGGCGGTCGAGCTTGGCGACAAGCTTATTGCCGAGGGCGCAAAGGTTTACGTCATTGACGATGCCGAGCTTGAAAGAGTCAAGGCAAGTTATCCCGTAATGTGGAAGAATGAGGACGCAAAGCCTAAGCTTTGTTTTATGGGTTGTCCTCATATGTCGCTTGAACAGCTCAAGACATGGACGGACAGAATTGAGGCGGGACTCAAGGAGTCGGGCAACAAGAAGGTGCTTATTCCGACGGTATTTACGTCTTCTCCCGCGGTACTTCGTGAGTTTAACAAAACGGGATATTCAGTACGGCTGAAGGCTACGGGCGTTATAACGTCATATATCTGTCCTCTTATGTATATGAATAATCCGCTTTGCAAATCGATGCCCGTTATCACGTCGTCAAACAAGCTCCGTACATATACGACCGCAAGATATTACACCGACGACGAGATACTTGTCGCACTCACGAAAGGGGGTAACAAATAATGAAGGAATTTAAAGGAAGAGTTGTAACTCCCGGTAATGTTACCGCCGAAGCGGTCGTCACTCACGGCGGCTTCAACACGCTCGCATCTCTCCAGGGCGCGCTTCAATTCGGCGACAAGACCGCGACCTGCAAAGACCAGAATAACCCCGATCTTTTCGGTAAGCCCGTAGCAGGCAAGGCCCTCTGTCTTCCGATTACAATAGGCTCGACGACCGGCGGACTTGTGCTTTATTGCGCATGCGCCATGCACCGCCAGCCTGCATGTATGCTCTTCTCGGAGCATATAGACTCGCTTGCGGCGGCAGGAGCAATCTTAGCCGACGTTTGGGTTGACGGCGTTACGATGCCCGTTGTTGACTGCCTTGGCGAAGAGTTTTTGAACTATGTTAAGGATGGAATGAAGATAACCGTGAAGGACGGCGGCGTGGTCGTTGTCGAATAACACGGGCATCAATCGTATTACAAACAAAAAGCAAGAGCGGTTTCGTCGAAATCGCTCTTTTTTTGCCATCAATTTGTAAATTTTGAACAGTTGACAGACTGGATGAAAAGTGGTAAAATAAAAGGTAAAGAATATGAGTGAAAGAGAGATTATTATGAGTTACAAAATTTTTGAGTACGATAAATATCTTTTGCCGTTTGAAGGTGACATAAATCTCAGAATGAATAATTACCGTAACAAGCTCTCCGAGCTACTTGGAGAGGGTGAGACGCTTTCTTCATTTGCAAACGGACACAAGTATTTCGGATTTCACAGGACAGAGTCGGGCTGGGTGTACCGCGAGTGGGCGCCTGCCGCGGACAGAATGTATCTCACGGGAGATATGGTCGGCTGGAACATGACCGCACTGCCCATGAATCGAATCAATAACGGAGTTTTTGAAATTTATCTTGAAGGGGAACATGCTCTTTGGCACGGTTGCCACGTTCAGGCGATAGTTGAAAAGAACGGCAGTCTTTTGCGCCGTGTTCCGAGTTATATCAATCGTGTGGAACAGGATTCAAACACGTACATTTGGTGCGGAGTTATAGTGGACGAGCCTGAATACAAATGGCAGAAAAAGAATTTTATACCCAAAAAGGATCTATTTATCTACGAGTGCCACATCGGCATGGCGCAGGAAAGAGAGGGCATTGGCTCCTTCAATGAGTTCCGAGAAAACATTCTGCCGAGAATAAAGTCGCTCGGTTACAACACGATACAGATTATGGCTATAATGGAGCATCCCTATTACGCCTCGTTTGGCTATCAGGTTGCATCGTTTTTCGCAGCGTCCTCAAGATACGGCACGCCTTACGAACTTAAAATGCTCATAGATGAGGCTCACAAGCTCGGTATTGCCGTGCTTCTTGACCTTGTTCATTCGCATGCGGTCGGAAACGAGGGCGACGGACTTAACATGTTCGACGGCACGGTCTACCAATATTTCCACGAGGGGGGCAGAGGCAACCATAGTGCGTGGGGAACAAAGCTCTTCGATTACAACAAAAACGAGGTCATTCATTTTCTCCTGTCCAATCTCAAATATTGGCTTGAGGAATTTCACTTTGACGGATTCCGTTTCGACGGTGTGACAAGCATGATATATCATGACCATGGACTCGGAACTGCGTTTACCGACTACTCAAAATATTTCTCGCTCAACACCGACACGGAGGCAATAACCTATCTCCAGCTTGCAAACAAGCTGATAAGAGAGGTCAATCCGAGGGCGATAACGATTGCCGAGGACATGTCAGCTATGCCCGGAATGTGCCTGCCTATTGAGGATGGTGGTATCGGATTTGATTACAGGCTTGCGATGGGTATTCCCGACCTTTGGGTGAGATATATCAAGGAGAGACGCGACGAGGATTGGAATGTATGGCAGATATGGGCAGAGCTTACCTCGCGCCGCCCCGGAGAGAAGTATATAGGATATGCCGAGTCGCACGACCAGGCGCTTGTCGGAGACAAGACGATTATTTTCCGCCTTTGTGACAGCGAGATGTATTGGAGCATGTCTAAGGACAGCCACAGCGATATTATCGAGCGCGGTATTGCTCTTCACAAGATGATAAGGCTGGTTTCGCTCGCTTTAGGCGGTGAGGGATATCTCAACTTTATGGGCAACGAATTCGGACACCCCGAGTGGATAGATTTTCCGCGTGAGGGCAACGGTTGGAGTTATTTCTACTGCCGCCGTCAGTGGCATCTTGTCGATGACGAGCATCTCAGATACAGAGACTTAAATGAATTTGACCGCGCGATGATAGGTCTTGCCACCGAGAAAAAGATATTCAGGCGTGCGCCTCGCGTGCTTATGATGGACGAAGGAAGGCAGATAATGAACTTTGAGCGTTCGGGCGTGACCTTTGTATTTAACTTTAATCCGACGGGATATTTCGAAGGATACAGGATCAAAGTGCCTAAGGGCGGCAAGTACAAGGTCATTCTGTCTACTGATGACAGGGCTTTTGGTGGCTGGGACAGAATATCGACGGAATATATCTACGAGGCACAAAAGGTGGGAAAGGATTGGGAATTCCCAATCTATCTGCCTGCGAGAACGGCGATGTGCCTTGTAAAGATAGACTGAAAAATAATTTATATAAACAAAAAGGGCTTCGCGGTGAAGCCCCTTTTGTTATGAAAGATCATTCTTTGAATATCTTTTCGCCATTTTCGGTTACGTCGCTGCCGAAGATGTTTTTGTATTGACCGACTTTAATAAGTTCTTTCTTATCTGCTCCTTCTCTTGAGTATACATTATCGGAAATGTCGATGTTGACAGCACCTTCGATAAGAATGTCAGCCTTGAACTCTTTGTCCTTGCATGAAGAACCGAAATCGTTGTTTCTGATAGTCACGCCCTTTGCGGAGTTTACATAGACTGCGTAATCGGTGGTTCGGTTCTTTATCACGTTGCCTTCAATCAAGATGTTCTTGTAGAGCAGGTAATCCTCGTCGGTCGATGAGCCGAGACCTTTAATTGATATCGGAGCATGGAGCTGAAGTTCCGGATTGAAATATCCCGTGTGGTCAAAGACGTTATTGCGGACGGTCATATTCTCGGTAACGCCCGACTCTCCCCAATATATTTCGTAAAGAATAGCCGCGCAGGACATACCGATATTCTCAAAGGTACAGTTTTCAATAACTCCTTCGCTTGCCTTGATGAGAAGGCCGCGTGAGCGGATATTTCTTACCACGGTGTTGTCGAAGATAAATCCGTTTGACGCAAGAGACATATTGTCTACCATGACCTTATCACCGGGTTTATCATCGGGTGTGTTTTTAGAGAGGTCATAGCCCTCAAGAGCGGCAAAGTTTACCGCGTCCGTGGCAATCTTCAAAGAATACGTCTTGTATTCCGTACCGTATTCGGGCGCAATTTCGTTTTTCTCGAAAACGCTGTCGGTAAGCGCGGGAGTGTCGCAAACGAGCTGTCCGCCCGAGTTGTAAACGTATACGCGGTGTCCCTTCTTGAAGGGTGAGCAGTAGCCGTCGCACAGATGCTCCTTAAAATTCTCTCCGCCTCTGACCCGATAAAAATGCATAGGCTGCATGCCTTTGTATATAAGCGTTGACGTACCGTCCTTGTTGTCGGTAATCGAAGCAAGACGTGCGTGAGTGTGGTTTTGGTTAGTTCCGTCGTCGCACATGTTCTCAAAGAGACACGAGTGCACTACCGCGCCTTGACCGCATCTCATCGTGTGAGTTGCATCGACTGAGCCTATGCGGCATGGCGAGCCGCGGAAACGACCGAGCTCATCAACCGAGAGGTCGAAGGATATGCCGTATTTTTCTTCGTAAGCGCGGTATCTGTTATATGTTTCTTCATCGATTACCTCGCCTGTCCTCGACGTGTTGAGAACGCGGAAATAATGGGTTGCTGTAAGGTTGTTGCTCTCTGTCCATGCAAATCCGCCTGCGTTTCCGTACATTGTGAAATCGTAGAACTTTATGTTCGCACACTCGGAGATATAGACGGTTGGTCCGCCGTTTCTTTCACGGCAGTGGAGAACGTCGCCCACGCGGAGATTTTGATATGGCGCCACCGAAACTTCCATGATTCGCGTTCCGTCAGGCTCGGTGGGATACACATTTCCAAAAAACATATCGCAGTAAGCGTAGAAATCGCGGTGAGGGCTGCCAAAGTGCGAGAAAAGGTCGGGATTGGAGTTTGCAAAATCATCGACAAGACCTGCGCCTGTGATGACTCGTATCAATCCTCGATTTCCGGATTCATTAATGCCTTCGAGTGCGACGATGTAGACCTGACCGCAGGATTGCTGCTTATAGGCGACAAACATTCCCTTTACGGTGATGTTTTCAGCCTTTATGAAATGCATGTGAGAACGGACACCCTCTTGACGCTCGGCATATACTCCGTATGCGTAGATCACGGTGTCTGACGATTCCTTGTCAAAGGACATACGCTCATCAGAGCAATACGCGCCGGGTGCGATGATTATTATGTCGTCCTCGTGCGCACTCTGCATGACGTAGTTCGGAAGGGTAAGCTCCTCGTCAAGCTCGGGGTCACGTATCGTTTTCTTGCGCTCCATGCCGACAAAGAGGTCTTTATCGACGTGTGGAAGCAAATTTTCATCGGCACCGTGGGGAAGACGCGCGTTTATATCGACGAGAGTGTCGCCGTTTACGTTTTCGTTGCCTTCCGATGTGACGTCACCGAAATCGTTGATGTCGGCGATTAGATGGTTATTATCGCAAAGGGAAAGAGTATTTTTGACGGAGTTTTCAATCACGTAAAGCGCATGGCATCCGTCGGCGGAGATGTTTTCAGCCCTGTTTTTGACTACCGCGGTGTTTCTCATGCCCGAGAGATGAATGCCGGTGCCGATTGTGAGCGCTACAAGGCAGTTTTCGCCCTCTCCGAGTACGATATCACCCGAAAGAGTGCAGGATCTTATTTCGACGTTATCCGCACGGGACGAGATTGCTATACCTTCACCTTCAAACGTGCAGTCACGTACAAACAGACGGTTTTCGGAACTGTCAGCAAGTCCTTCGCCCGAAAACTTTACCGTCGAGCGGAGAAGCGCAAAGCTATTTGCATGAACCAATATCCGTCCATTAACAATACAGTTTTCAACAACCGTACCCACAGCGGAGGCATTTACGGTTATCGAGCCGTTTACGCAGAGGTTTGAAATTTTTATAGGCGTATTCAAGACGATATCGCCGGACACGGATGTTCCCTGTGCGTCCCACTCGGGAGAAGAGAGCATATCAAGGAGGGCATCTTGTGATATCTGCCGTTCCGTTTTCATGACGGGTGTATTTGCACGCGACCCGCACACAACCCTTTTTTTCATAACTAAATTCTCCTTATTCTACATAAGATTTTCACGCTTATACCCGGAGGTATTATGCGACATAATTTTACCAGATTTTGTCAGCTTAAACAATTGACAATATTGCCAAAAAATACAAATCTTTTTGTACATATTCGACAATAGCATGTCAGTAACTCGGTACAATCAAAATGCTTTTATGCGTTGCTTTGAGAAAGTGAGGCTTTTTTGTCAAACCCGTGTATCCAATCCGAGCATTTGTAGTATATGAGATATATAACGGAGCTTATCGACCACGTGATGGGATATGCCCAATAGATTAGTCTGATGTCACCGAAGAAGACCATGACGGCTTGAATATAGATTATGCGGAACGCGCACCAGACCGAGAGCATGACCACCATCGGTACGAACGCCTTGCCTGCACCTCGGCAGACTGCGGCAACCGAATGTGAGAAGGCGAGCAGGCAATAGAAGAGTGAGGCGGTGCGAGCCTGTGTGACGCCGAGCCTTATTACCTCGGGATTTGGGTCGAACATGCCGATAAGATGGGGAGCGGCGAAGAAGATCAACACTCCGATAAGCTCTGCCATAAGCGTTGCAGTGATTATGCCGAATCGCGCGCCCTTCTTCGCGCGCTCATATTCCTTTGCGCCGAGATTCTGACTTATGAACGTGCTTGTTGCCATGTTAAAGCTGGTTATGGGGAGAAATGCGAAGCCCTCGACCTTTGCGTGGGTGCCGTATGCGGCGGTGGCGTATTTTCCGAACGAATTTATCTGCGTTTGCACTATGACGTTTGCAAAGGCGATGACCGAATTTTGCACGCCGCTCGGCATACCATATTTTATTATCTCAATAAGCATATCCTTGTGGAATGCGAGTTTTTTCAGTTCAACCGAGAAAATATTGCCTTTTTTGCAAAGATATATCATGCAGAG
>JBJDZM010000050.1:0-2471 GCA_051867975.1 Eubacteriales bacterium
GTTGCGCCGCCGTAAGCGGTGAACTCAACCTTGTACCAGCCGATAGTCGTGTTCTCGGCAATTACCTTTACTTCATCGCCCTCGTTGTAGTAACCTACGACACGTCCCGTCGTTTCGGGGGACATTCTGATTGAAAGAGCCGCAGTTTTTAATTTAAGAGTCTTTTCAACCTTGGCAAATCCTTCGTCAAGATCTGCAAGGTCGGTAACGCAGCTTGTGACTACGTAGTACTCCTTGTCCTCATATTTGACCTTGGTCCATTCACCGTCTTTGCTGACAGCGATTCTTTCAAATTCGGTTCCGTTGTCAAAGCTCTTGAAAACGGTGCCGTCTGCGTTGCGGAGATTAACCGCGCCGTTCTCGTGGAGAATGTAGACCTTGCCGTCCTTTGCGGTGTATTCAAGCTCGCCGGGAGCCTTGTCACCAACGGGAGGGTTGATCTGCGATCCCTGCTCGTTCGTCTCTTTTTCGTCGGTGTCGGTTTCCTTGTTCGAGATATCTATTTTGTTAGTGTCGTTTGTATCTTCTTCATTGTTATCTGCACAAGCGCAAAGAGACGCAGCAATCAAAAGTGCGGATATAATTGCCAATAATTTTCTGTTCATTTTTTCCTCCAAATTTGTTCCATGGGAACATTTATTTTTTTGTACTTGTATTTATGATAATTATAACATACGCATTTATCGATGTCAACACTAAAAAGAGATTTTTTTATAAAAATCTGTCAAATATTTTACACCTTATGGGAGTGTTCCTGCCAATCGTGACAGAATGAGGGAAAAAGGCAATATTCTATACAAAAAAGTTTCGATTTGTTGACAAGGGGGATATAAATGTGTTATACTTGCAGTATACCATGCGACGATCAAAAGCGAAGGAGCGGCAATTGATTATGAAAAAATTACTGTGTATTGACGGCAATAGTATTCTCAACCGTCAGTTTTACGGAATAAGATTTCTCTCAACACGGGACGGTTTTCCGACAAACGCCGTTTTCGGATTCGTAAATGTTCTTTTGCGCGAGCTTGAGACTCTGTCGCCTGATTATATCGCAGTGGCATTTGACCTGAAGGCTCCGACATTCCGTCACAAAATGTATTCAGAATACAAGGCGGGCAGAAAACCGAGTCCCGAGGAGCTTGTAAAGCAATTTCCCGTGGCGAAGGATATCTGCCGCGCTATGGGGATTCACGTCCTTGAGCTTGCGAGCTATGAGGCGGATGACATACTCGGAACGCTTGCAAAAATGGCGGAGGATAGCGGCGACGTCGAGGCTTACGTTCTGACAGGCGACCGTGACTCGCTCCAGCTGATAGGCGAAAAAACAAAGGTTTTGCTTGCAACGAATACCGAAACTGTCACCTTTGACGAGGCGGCGTTTATCGAAAAATACGGAGTTCGCGCAGACCAATACGTCGACGTCAAGTCGCTTATGGGCGACAGCTCGGACAACATTCCGGGCGTGCCGGGAATAGGCGAGAAGACGGCGTTTAAGTTGATTGCCGAGCAGGGAAGCCTTGACGGTATTTATGCAAACATTGATAACATGGGGCTGACAAACTCGGTCAAAACCAAATTGCTATCGGGAAAAGAGAGCGCATACACCTCGCAGACTCTCGCTACGATATGCAGAGAGGTTCCGCTCGGAATTTCCTTGTCCGATATAGAATACAAGGGCATTGACAGAGCAGAGACAAGGTCGCTTTTCCTCAAATATGAGCTTTCGGGCGCGATAAAGAGACTCGGACTTGACAGGGAAGAGGAGATGACAGTATCCGCTGCCCCCCAAAAAGACAGCTTTGAGGTGCGGGAGTTATCCTTGAGTGACATGCGCGGAGAGTGGTATGCGCTGTCACTCGGCACGGACAACGCGTTTTTGTATGACGGCGAGAGTCTTTATTCCGTGCCGATATCGGGGCTTGAACCTTATCTTTGCCATGCGGAGCGAATTGTCGCTCACGACTGCAAGAGCATATACAAGGCGTTGGAGGAAAACGGCATTCATTGGCGCACTTGCTATTTTGACACGATGCTTGCGGCTTATGTTGACGATTCGTCAAGCGGTTCATATGAGCTTGACCGACTCACAACGTCATATCTCGGCGAGGTGAAAAACGAGAATATTCCCGATGCGGTATACGTCGGCATGATGTGGCAGAGGATCGAAGAAAAACTTAAAGAGAGCGGTCAGTTGTCCCTGCTTTATGACATTGAAATGCCGCTCTCGGCCGTGCTTTGCGACATGGAGACAGTGGGTTGCCGCGTTGACTGCGATGGAATCAAAAAATACGGAGATGAACTTGACGAGACAGCGTCGGCGCTTGAATCGAGAATATACATGGCGGCAGGGGAGGAGTTCAATATCAACTCGCCGAAACAACTCGGAGAGGTGCTTTTCGAGAAACTGATGCTTCCTTCGGGCAAAAAGACGAAAACGGGATATTCGACAAACGCGGATGTGCTTGAAAGAT
>JBJDZM010000051.1:0-2460 GCA_051867975.1 Eubacteriales bacterium
CAATACATTATACCATATTCTTTTCTGATTTTCCACGGTTTTAAGAAAAGAACCTGTCAAATGATGAACAATTATTTGTGCAAATTCAATTAAAATGTATTGACTTTATGTCGAAAATATTGTATAATGTATATTCAAAATATAAAGGAGGTGGCATTTTGCTCGATTCGTTTTACAATACCATATCGCCGACTGCGTCGGTAATAATCGCAATCGCGATCATGCTCTTTTCGGGCTTTGCGATGACACGGCTTACAAAGCTGTTAAAGCTCCCCAATGTCACCGCCTACATTCTGGTTGGAATTATTATCGGTCCCTTCTGCCTCGACCTGATTCCGCAGACGGTAATTGACGGCACCGATTTTCTCTCCGATATCGCACTTGCATTTATCGCGTTCAGCGTGGGTGAGTTTTTCAAACTCAATTCACTGAAGAAAAACGGCGCAAAAACGGTGGTTATCACCTTATTTGAGGCTTTGTTTGCAACCGTTCTTGTATTTGTGCTGACCTTTGTGATCTTAAAGCTCGACATCGTTCTCTGTATCGTGCTTTCCGCTCTCGCCGCCGCAACCGCTCCGACCTCGACGGCGATGACGATAAGACAAACCAAGGCAAAAGGAAATTTCGTCGATACGCTGTTGCAGGTCATCGCGCTTGACGACGTATTGAGTCTCATCTCGTTCAGCATCGCGCTTTCGATTGCAGGCGCGTTTATGAGCGAGGGCGCGGGATTATCTGCCGGGACGGTACTCATTCCGATAGCAGTGAACATCGGAGTTATGATCCTCGGCGCACTCTTCGGTTTTTTCCTGAAGCTTCTGATGCCGAAAAAAAGGACCACCGACAACAGGCTGATAATACTTATAAGCATGCTTTTTCTCTTCTGCGGAATATGCGCCATGCTTGAGATATCCCCTCTCCTCGGCTGTCTTGCCATGGGAATGGTCTATATCAATATCACAGGTGACGACAAACTCTACAAACAGATAAACTATTTCAGTCCGCCCATTATGCTGCTCTTTTTCGTGCGTTCGGGACTGAACCTCAAGCTCGACTCGCTTTTCTCGCCCACGGGGGACGCGGAAAGTGTTCCGATAATCGTTATCGCTCTTCTCTACTTCGCCGTGAGATTGGTTGGCAAATACGGCGGTGCTTTTCTCGGCGGGCTTACGGTCAGGGCTGACAAAAGCATCAGAAATTACGTCGGTCTTGCTCTGATCCCGCAGGCGGGGGTTGCTATTGGTCTTGCCGCCATGGCGGACAGAACGCTCGGCGGCTCGGCGGGCGAGAACCTGCAGACGATAATCCTCGCGTCAAGCATACTCTACGAGCTGATAGGACCCGCGTGCGCTAAACTTTCTTTGTATCTCTCAGGCTCGATTTCCGATAAGATTGAGGACATCGCTCCCGTCGAGACGGTTGATGAAAACGGAAAGCCGCGGCGTGAGGTCGATATACTGATTGAAAGAATACAAAAAATACGCTCTGAGCTTCCCGAGGTCGAAAAGCATGAAATTTCCCCCGAAGAACAGGCGTTTATCGATGCCTCGGAGGAGCAGTATGAGGCAATGTATGAGCTTCACAGAAACAGAATGAGACGAAGAAAATAACCGAAAAAGGAGATCTACATGTTACTGAACATAAATATTTTTGACGTGACAGACCCGATAAGCAAATTGCTCGGTGAATGGTCATCAAAGCTCGACATCTGGTCAATCATTTTAAGAATTGCTATTTCAATACTCTTTGCCGCAATAATCGGCTGGGAGCGCTCAACGAAAAGACACGCGGCAGGACTGCGCACCTTCATGCTTGTCTCGCTTTCGGCGACGATTGCGATGATGCTCGACGTATTCATGATACAGCAGTTTGATGTCGGACTCCCGATAATATCCGCGGCGTTTGTTATCGGAATTGCCATAATCAGTTCAAATTCGATTCTTTACAGTTCAAAAAGTCAGATAAAGGGGCTTACGACCGCTGTCGGACTCTGGGCGGTGGGAATTTCGGGACTTTTGATAGGCGCAGGCTTCTACACCGTGTCCCTTATAACGTTTATCGCGCTTCTCTGCTGCCTCTCCCTCTTCCCGTCGCTTGAGACCAGATTCAAAAATCAGTCCAATCATTTTGAGATTCACCTTGAACTCAAGCACAAGGACGACCTGCCGAATTTCGTTACGACGATACGCAGGCTGGGGCTTAAGATAGATGATATTGAAATCAACCCGGCATACATCAATTCGGGACTCAGCGTTTACTCGATATCACTGACCATTCAAAGCAGCGAGCTTAAAAAGTACAAAACTCACACTGAGATAATCGAGGCTCTGCGTTCGATTGAATACATCCATCATATCGAAGAAATGACATAATTTATAAGATTAAAACCGCTGACAATTCGGCGGTTGGCAGATTAAAGTTTTAACTGCACCCCCCCGGGAGGGGGGTGGTGGAATGTGG
>JBJDZM010000052.1:0-2452 GCA_051867975.1 Eubacteriales bacterium
CTGTATGTCCGTATTTCGTGCTGTTCTTGTCTATCTCGCTTAACATGCAGAATCTCTCCGTTATCGTGTCATCGCTTGATGCATCGGCGGTTTCTCCTAAGGGAAGATTAAGCTCAATTTCGCCGCTTTCAATTTTGAGTGCGGGAACCTCGTCAGCATCTTTGTTGTTCTCTTTCTCGGATGGCTCCTTTGCAAAAATCATTACGAGAAGCAAAATCAGCAAAAACAGAGGGATAAGCGAAAGAAATGCAACGATAATATAGAAAATATCCGCGCGAAGCATACCGTTGAAAGAGAGATGTCCCTGATTATTGTTAAACTCGACTAAGGCGGTTATTGAGCCGACACCGAGCAACACTGTCAACGAAAGCAGCAGTATTAACTTTTTTTTGCGTTTAGTTAGTTTTTTCATGTCACTGATCAGGGCTCTTTATCCCGTCCCTTTTGTTCCTTGAGTTTTTGATAGTTTAATTCGTCCTTGCGGATCTTTTGTTTTGTGTGCTTCCAGCAATTCTTGTAGAATTTTTGGAATGATTTGAATTCATTTTCGAGGTTGTCAAAGCCCTCTTTGTCCGTGAACTCCTCGTCATCCGTAAGCTGACCGAGCTCTATGCGCAGAGCCTTGATACGTGCCTCGCAGATGTATTTCTCTTCCTTTAAGAGTTCATACTCTTCGGCAAGGTTGTTCATGGCAAGCGCGCCGTCACTGAGCTTCTTGGATATCTCGCTTATCTCTTCCTGAAGCTCGGCTTCTCTGTCGAGCATCTGCTGAGTGATGGCGGTTACCTTTTCCTCACACTTGACCTCAATGTCGTGTATGCGTTCTTCAAGAGCCTCAATTTCGTGCTGATGAGCCTCAATGAGAGCGCTGATGCCTGCTTCATGCTGAGCGTTGATTTCATTGATCTCAGCCTCGTGTTCTTCGTTTATCTTGGCAATTTTCTCTTCATAACTTGCCTTGAGAGCTGCAATTTCTTCTTCGTGCTTTGCCTTTATAGTCGCGATTTCTTCTTCATAACGCAACTTGATATCGGCAATCTCTTCTGCGTGCTTAATATTCAGCAGGCGAATCTCTTCCTGATGCTCAAGAATCAAATCATTGATGCGCGCCTCATACTGCTCTTTGAGAAGTTGAATTTCTCTCTCATGACGAATCTTCATCTCTTCAATCATGTTCTTGAGCGATTCACACTCGTTTTCGAGATCCGACACTCTTGCTCTGAGTTCGATTTCGATTTGTTCAAGCTCTTCAACGCGCCTGCGAAGAGGAATTATCTGTTTGTTGTCATTTTGAAGCAGTTTAAGTTGCTGTTCAAGTTCAAGTATGTATTCTTCCGGAGTTACCTCGTTTTTCGCAAGTCTGCGTTTAAGGATCTCAATCTGCTCATTCTTCTCTCTTATCAATGCCTCGCGGCGTGCTCTCTCTTCAAGCTCGTAGCTTTCCCTGAGCTTTGCATTGAGTCCGAGACCGTATTCATACGTAAGGAATGACAAAAGTGCTCCTGCCTCTGATATCTCATCTGCCAGAACATCTGCAAAGGGAGAGAGATTTGTTTTGATGCACTCAATCTCGTAGCCCGGCTTATCATACGAAACAATGAAATCGTACAACGCAACCGCACCCTTGAAGTTGTTGTCCATCTTCAAAACATTGGTCTTTGTTATCGGAGGCTTGAGCTTTGCCGCCTTGCCTGCAAATTCCATGAGCGGTGTCGCTAAAAAGGCGAGCACGGTTTTGAGAATCAGGTCTATACGGTCGATAACATCCTTTGCCGAGTTGTTTTCTCTGAGGTAATTATCGTCCTTTTTGACATCGTGAAGCTCGACCGAGTATATGAGATTTCTCTTCGGCAGAGAGATCTCCTTGTTCATTGAAAGCTTACCGTCATACTTATTTGTGAGTTCGAGTATCTCCTCGTAACGGATAGATACGAAATCCTTGAGGTAGCATAACAGCATATACAAAAATCTGTTCTCATATACTGCGTAATCGTTGAGCCTTTCAACATTATAAAGTTGGTCGGGAATGATATCCTCCCCCGTCTGCTCCTTGGTAATAAGATTGCTGTGCTTTGCAAGGTGTATTACCGAGTCCTTTGACACGTGCTTTACCTTTTCGATAGGCTCGACTTCCCCTTGGGAGTATATGAACTGCCTTTCCTCCTTGATCGCCTTTTCGATGAAGACAAGTCCCTTTTCTATCTCGATTATCCAATCTTCGTCTACCGTGCAAACATTTCGGATTATCTCTATTTGATCCTTATCGGCGTCCGCTTGAGATATCGACCTGCGGAAACGGGTACATTCTCTGTCCCTGACCGTTTCGGCGCGATAATTCAACAGCGCTCGATAATAAACATCCAATTCATTCATAATGCTTCCTTATCAGTTAATCAATTACGCATTTCTCTGCAATCTGCGGATATATTCCTTGCAGAGAGACATTTTGTCG
>JBJDZM010000053.1:0-10645 GCA_051867975.1 Eubacteriales bacterium
TAGTAGAAAAAGCAAAATAATTGAATTCGAACAGTAGGTACGTTGAAGCGTACGCGAAACAGTAGGAGGAAAAAACAATGATTCAGCAGCAATCACTTATGAAGGTTGCCGACAATACCGGCGCCAAAGAGTTGATGTGCATCCGTGTTCTCGGCGGAACAGGCCGCAGATACGGCAACATCGGTGATATCGTCGTTTGCTCTGTTAAGAAGGCAATCCCCGGCGGTATGGTTAAAAAAGGTGACGTAGTTAAGGCTGTTATCGTAAGAAGCGCAAGCGGCATGAAGCGCGCGGACGGTTCTTACATCAAGTTCGACGAGAACGCAGCAGTAATTATCAAGGAAGACAAGACACCCAGAGGTACCCGTATCTTTGGTCCTGTCGCAAGAGAGCTTCGTGAGAAGGACTTTTTGAAGATCCTCTCTCTCGCTCCCGAAGTACTTTAAGGAGGTAACGCACGATGGCAAATCTTCACATTAAAAAAGGCGACACCGTTGTAGTTCTCTCCGGTGACTCCAAGGGCGTCAAGGGCGAGGTGATCGCAACTTCCCCGAAGGAAGGCAAAGTGCTCGTTCAGGGCGCAAACATCATTCACAAGCACGTCAAGGCTCGCAGACAGGGTGAGACAAGCGGTATCGTAGACGCTGAGGGTGCAATCTACGCATCCAAGGTTGCTCTTTACTGCCCCAAGTGCGAGAAGGGCGTCAGAACACACAACGTCGTTGAAGGCGACAAGAAGATCCGCACATGCGCTAAGTGCGGATACAAATTCAACTGAGGAGGGTAAGAGAAAATGGCAAGACTTAACGATATGTACAAAGCCGAGGTCGCTCCCGCCCTCATGAAGAAATATTCTTACAAGAGCGTCATGCAGATTCCGAAGTTTGATAAGATAGTTATCAACGTAGGTGCAGGCGACGCTAAGGATAACTCAAAGGTTATTGATTCCGTAATCAACGACCTTACAATAATCACCGGTCAGAAGGCTGTTCCGACTTACGCTAAGAAGTCGGTCGCTAACTTCAAGGTCCGTCAGGGCATGAAGATAGGCGCAAAGGTAACACTTCGCGGTGACAAGATGTACGAATTCATGGACAGACTCTTCAACTTTGCTCTTCCCAGAGTTCGTGACTTCAAGGGTATCAACCCCAACGCTTTCGACGGACGCGGCAACTACTCCCTCGGACTTAAGGAACAGCTTATATTCCCCGAGATCGAGTACGACAAGGTTGACAAGATCCGCGGTATGGACATCTGCTTTGTAACAACTGCACAGACAGATGACGAGGCAAGAGAGCTGCTTACACTTATGGGCGCTCCCTTTGCAAGATGATCGGAGGTAATGGATAATGGCTAAAACAGCAATGATACTCAAGCAGCAGAAGACACAGAAGTATTCCACCCGTGAGTACAACCGTTGCAAGATCTGCGGAAGACCTCATGCTTACATGCGTAAGTACGGTATCTGCCGTATCTGCTTCAGAAACCTCGCGTATAAGGGTGAGATTCCCGGTGTTAAAAAAGCTTCTTGGTGATAATTTTCGGTTATAATCGCCGATTTGGTCGGTTCGACTTACGCCTTGTAAGTCTTGAACCTCCCAATCGACGATTCTACCTCAAAAATTTATCACCATCTGCATCTCACCAAGTAAAGATGATTTGGTGAGAAAAAATCGAGAAATACTCTCGACAAGAGAGATTTCAATAAACCCCCACTATCGGAAGGAAGTTAATCCGCGGTGTTGATTCCGGGTTGGACTTAACCGCCGATATGCCGCCGAGTATTCGGCAGCAAGAAAAATTAAACTTGCATCAGGAGGAAAAGAAAATGCAAATGTCAGACGTAATTGCAGATATGCTCACAAGAATCCGCAATGCTAACAATGCAAAGCATGCGACAGTGGACATTCCTGCATCCAACATGAAGAAGTCCATAGCTGATATCCTTGTTGAAGAAGGTTATATCAAGAGCTATGAGATCGTAGACAACGGTAACCAGGGTATTATCCGTGTTACTCTCAAGTACAACGGTAAGACAAAGGTTATCAGAGGTCTTAAGCGCGTTTCCAAGCCCGGTCTTCGTATCTACGCAGGATATGAGGATATGCCGAAGGTCATGAACGGTCTCGGAATCGCCATCGTTTCCACATCTAAGGGTATCATGACAGACAAGAAGGCTCGCGCCCAGAAGGTCGGCGGCGAAGTCATCGCGTATGTTTGGTAATTAACAGGAGGTACTATTATGTCAAGAATCGGTAGAATGCCTGTTGAAATACCTGCAGGTGTTACAGTAACAGTTAACGGTAACACGGTTACCGTAAAGGGTCCCAAGGGCACGCTGACACAGAGCTTCAGCGAGAGAATGACTATCTCGGTTGAGGGCAATCAGGTGCACGTAACAAGACCCACAGACGAAAAGGAAGACAGAAGCCTTCACGGTCTTACCCGCGCGCTTATCCAGAACATGGTTACAGGCGTAAGCGTTGGTTACAAGAAGATCCTTCTTATAATCGGCGTAGGCTACAAGGCAGTTAAGTCCGGTAAGGACCTCCAGCTCTTCCTCGGACATTCGCTTATGCCCGGCAAGGGAACCCCCCAAGCAAAGTATATTATAAGCGACACTGATACAGTTAAGATCTCGGTTCCCAATGAGGCAGAGATCAAGGCTCAGGGCATCGACCAGATGACGACCGAAAAGGTCAACGGCGGTATCGTAATCGTTGTTGAGGGTGCTGATAAGCAGGAAGTCGGTCAGATGGCGGCAGTTATCAGAGGTAAGCGTCCCCCCGAGCCGTACCACGGCAAGGGTGTCCGTTACATCGACGAAAAGGTTCGTCGTAAAGCCGGAAAGACCGGTAAATAATGAAAGGAGTGGAGTAACATGGTATCAAGAAAGGACAGCAACAAGGCTCGTCTTAAGAGACATAAGAGAGTCAGAGCAAAGGTTTCGGGTACAGCAGCACGTCCGCGTCTCGCAGTATATCGCTCAAATGCGAACATCTCTGCACAGATCATTGACGACGTTGCAGGTAAGACATTGGTTTCCGCTTCTACTTACGGCGCTTCCTTCGAGGGCAACGGCGGCAACAAGGCTGCGGCTCGCGAGGTAGGTAAGATGATCGCGGAAAAGGCAATCGCTATGGGTATCACCGAAGTCGTTTTCGACAGAGGCGGCTATCTTTATCACGGACGTGTATCGGAATTGGCTGAAGGCGCTCGCGAGGGCGGTCTGAAGTTCTGATCCGTATAGGATTCAGTAACCGGTTTATACACTGTTCAAACACTGTTTATTTGAACAATTCAGAGGAGGAAACCAGAAATGGCACAGAAATTTAATCCGGCAGAAGTCGAGCTTCAGGAAAAGCTCGTTTCGCTGAACCGTGTTTCCAAGACCGTTAAGGGCGGACGTATCGCACGTTTCGCGGCTCTCATGGTTGTCGGTGACGGCAACGGTCACGTTGGCGTAGGTCTCGGAAAGGCTGCCGAAGTTCCCGAAGCTATACGCAAGGGAATCGAGGACGCAAAGAAAAACATGATAACAGTATCCCTTAAGGGAACAACAATACCTCACGAGGTTATCGGCGTATTCGGCGCAGGCAAGGTGCTTCTGAAGCCCGCTGCACTCGGTACCGGTATCATCGCCGGCGGTAAGGTAAGAGCAGTTCTTGAGGCTGCAGGTATCTCTAACATTCGTGCTAAGTGCCTTCGTTCCAACAATCCTTGCAACGTAGTTAAGGCTACAATGGAAGGACTCAAGGAGCTTCGCACGGCAGAAGAGGTCGCTGCTATCCGTGAGATCAGCGTTGATCAGGTTAAGGGTTAAGGAGGAGTAAGACGATGAAAAAAGTAACACTTGTAAAGAGTCTTATCTGCTCGAAGCCCAACCAGAGAGCAACGGCAAAGTCGCTGGGTCTTAACAAGATCGGTGACAGCATCGTTCACAACGACGACGCGGTTCTCGCAGGTAAGATCAAGGTTCTCGCTCACCTCGTAAAAGTTGAGACCGTAGAAGGCTAATAGGAGGTAAAGAGAATGAATTTAAATGAACTTAAGCCCGCAGAAGGCTCGACAAAGGCAGCCTGGAGAAAGGGCAGAGGCGCAGGCTCCGGTAACGGTAAGACTGCAGGTAAGGGTCACAAGGGCCAGAATGCTCGTTCGGGCGGCGGCGTAAGACCCGGATTTGAGGGAGGTCAGCTTCCTCTTTACAGAAAGCTTCCGAAGAGAGGCTTCCACAATAAGTTCGCTACAAACTACGCGATAGTTAACGTCTCCGCTCTCAACGTATTTGAGGACGGCGCTACAGTAGACCTTGAAGCACTCCTTGATAAGAAGATCGTCCGCAAGGGACTTGACGGACTCAAGGTCCTCGGAAACGGCGAGCTTACGAAGAAATTAACTGTTAAAGCAGCAGTCTTTTCAGCAACTGCTAAGGAAAAGATAACGGCAGCAGGTGGACAGGCAGAGGAGGTATAAAGGATGCTTCAGACGTTAAAAAATGCTTGGAAGACTCAAGAGCTTAAAACAAAGCTCCTCTTCACATTGCTTATCGTTGTCCTTTACCGACTCGGCTCAGCAATTCCCGTACCGTGGGTAACCGTTACTGACGGTATGGCAAGCCTCAGCGCAAACTACGCCATCCAGCTTATCGCGGGTGATGCGTTTGCGCAGGCTAAGCTCTTTGCTTTGTCGGTATCTCCCTATATCACATCTTCAATTATCATGCAGCTTCTCACCGTTGCAATTCCCGCTCTTGAGCGCATGGCAAAGGACGGAGAAGAGGGCAAGAAAAAGATCAATACCATCACAAGAATCGTAACTATGGTGCTCGCGCTCATCACGTCGTTCGGATACGCGTACATGTGCATTTCGCAGGGCTATACAAGCCTTACAAGCGGCACAAAGTGGGCTACGACAGGTGCAACCTACAAGGGCAGCATCGGAGACGTTTTTGCAAACGCGGGATTCCAATTCATAGTTATGATCGCATGCTACTGTGCAGGTGCGGCTCTTGTTATGTGGCTTGCAGAGAAGATAAACGAGCGCGGTATCGGTAACGGTATCTCGGTCATACTCTTTGCAAATATTATCTCAAGACTCCCGAACACATTTGTAGGACTTTACAGATTGATTTCGACATCCATTACCGGCGCTGTTGCGGGTAAGGACGGTGCAGTACTTCAGCTTGTAGGCGGCATTTTCTGGTCGCTCTTCGTAGTTGCACTGCTTATAGGTCTTACATGGCTTATCGTTTGGTTTACGGATTCCGAGAGAAGAATTCCCGTTCAGTATGCAAAGAAGGTCGTCGGAAGAAAGATGTACGGCGGAAGCTCGTCCAATCTTCCCCTCAAGCTCAACATGGCAGGCGTTATGCCGGTCATCTTTGCAAACTCGATAGTGTCTATCCCCGGAACGCTTGCAACGATATTCCCGAATGCAAAGTGGCTCACTTCTCTTGCAAATGACTATTTCAACTACACCAAGCCCCTTTACGTGCTCGTGTCGGTAATTTTGTTGTTTGCATTCGCATATTTCTATATTCTTATCTCCTTCAATCCTACCGAAGTAGCTAACAATATCAGAAACAACGGTGGCGCTATCCCCGGAATTCGTCCCGGAAAGCCCACACGCGACCACATTCAGAAGATACTCAACCGTATCACTCTGATCGGCGCGATCTTCCTTTGTATAGTTTCGGAAATTCCGAAGTTGTTTGTCTCTATCTTCGCAACCTGCTCTGAGTTCCTTGTAGTATTCAAGGAAAACGTAGTGCTTAGTGCGATAGTTGACTTCTACAACACCGGCGTTTACACCAGCGCCGCAGGCGGTCAGCACCTATTCCTGACCATCGCGTTCTCCGGAACTTCGGTTCTCATCGTAGTCGGTGTTATCCTCGAGACCGTTCGCGAGCTTGAGGCACAGCTTACGATGCGTAACTACAAGGGATTCCTTGATTAATACTCACACACACAACATTTTAAAAATTTGGAGAAAATCTATGAATTTGATTTTAATGGGTGCTCCCGGTGCCGGAAAAGGCACACAATCCGCAAAGATTTCCGAAAAGTACAATATTCCCGCCGTTTCAACCGGTGATATGCTCCGCGCCGCTGTTAAGGCAGGCACCGAGTTCGGTCTTTCCGCTAAGGAATATATGGATGCAGGAAAGCTCGTTCCGGACGAGGTTGTTGTGGGTATCGTAAAGGACCATCTTTCGACCGAAGCCTGCAAAAACGGCTTCATACTCGACGGTTTCCCCAGAACCATTCCTCAGGCTGAGGCACTTGAAAAAATGGGCGTTAAGATCGACGTCGTCCTCTCTATCGAGGTTCCCGACGAGAAGATCATCGCAAGAATGAGCGGACGCAGAGTTTGCTCATGCGGCGCGTCCTACCACGTAGAGTACATTAAGCCGAAAGTCGACGGTATCTGCGATAAGTGCGGTTCAAAGCTCTATATCAGAGACGATGACCGTGAGGAAACAGTCGCTAACAGACTCAAAACCTATCACGCACAGACCGAGCCGCTTAAAGATTTTTATGCGGAGCGCGGCAATCTCGTATGCGTTGAGGGTCAGGAGGAGGTCGCCGACACGACGGCACTCGTCTTCAAGGCTCTCGAAGGTGCGAAGGCGTGAGATAAAAACGAGGCAGACGGATGATACAGTTAAAAAATCCGCTTCAGATCAAAGAAATGAGAGAGGCGGGAAGGATAACGGGCGAGGCACTGCTTGTGGCTCGTGAGAACATCCGCGAAGGAATTAGCACCTATGAGCTTGATAAGATAATAAGACATCATATCGAAAAACAGGGTGCTAAGCCTTCCTTCCTCGGATATCACGGCTTCCCCGGAAGCGCATGTATCAGCATAAACGACGAGATCATTCACGGAATTCCCTCAAAGAAGAGATTTCTTCGCGAGGGCGACATCGTGAAGATCGACGTCGGAGCTTACTACAAGGGCTTTCACGGAGATGCCGCGAGAACGATTCCCGTCGGGAAAATTTCCGACGAGGCGCAAAAGCTTATAGATGTGACAAGAGAGAGCTTCTTTTGTGGAATTGAGAAATTTACCGCGGGCAACAGACTCGGAGACATCGGTCACGCAATCGATTCCCACGTCGTTTCAAATGGATTCTCAACCGTCAAAAGGTATATCGGTCATGGAATAGGTCAGGCGCTCCACGAAACTCCCGACGTTCCGAACTACGGAACCGAAGGACGCGGAACAAGACTCTGCGCGGGAATGGTACTCGCAATCGAGCCTATGGTAAACATGGGACGCGAGGATGTAAGAGAGATGAGCGACGGCTGGACGGTCAAAACCGCCGACGGAACTCTCTCGGCTCATTATGAAAACACCGTTGCCCTTACAAGCGAGGGACTTATCATAATGACACAGCTCGATAAAGATTTTTGAGTCAGATTTAAAATCATGTTAGGAGAGAAATAATGCCGAAGGATGACGTTATTGAATTCGAAGGCGAGGTAGTTGAGGTCCTCCCCAACGCCGTCTTCAAGGTAAAGCTTCCCAATGGGCACATAGTTACGGCTCACTTGTCTGGAAAGCTCAGAATGAATTATATCAGAATTTTGCAGGGCGACCACGTGACCGTTGAGGTCTCGGTATACGACCTTACAAAGGGCCGTATCACATGGCGCTCAAAGTAAAGATAAGATTTTACCACTGCCGAAAGGCAAAAAAATACTCTAAAGAAAGGTTGGTTTAAGGAAATGAAGGTTAAACCGTCCGTAAAGAAGATCTGCGAGAAATGCAAGATCATTAAGAGAAAAGGTAAAGTCATGGTTATCTGCGAGAACCCCAAGCACAAGCAGAAGCAGGGTTGATTCGAGATAGACATCGACTTTGATCCAACTCAATCTATAAGGAGAGGTATAAAAATATGGCACGTATAGCAGGTGTTGATATTCCCAACAACAAGCGCGTTGAGATCGCCCTTACCTACATTTACGGTATCGGCCGCAAGAGCGCGAATGATATCCTTGCAGCTACCGGTATCAATCCCGATACAAGAGCTAAGGATCTTACTGAGGAAGAAGTTGCTAAGCTCCGTGATGTTATTGAAAGCTCTTACACAGTTGAAGGTGACCTCCGCAGAGAAGTCGGACTCAACATAAAGAGAATGGTAGAGGTTAACTGCTACCGCGGTATCAGACACAGAAAAGGTCTTCCGGTAAGAGGTCAGAGAACAAAGACCAATGCGAGAACAAGAAAAGGTCCCGCAAAGACCATCGCAAACAAGAAGAAATAAAGGAGTGGCATAAAAAATGGCAAAAGCAGCAAAAAAAGTCGTTAAAAAACGCCGCGAAAGAAAGAATATTGAAAAGGGTGCTGTACACATTCAGTCCACTTTCAATAACACGATCGTAACGATCACAGACGTTTACGGAAACGCAATTTCTTGGGCATCCGCCGGAGAGCTTGGATTCAAGGGCTCCAGAAAGTCTACTCCTTTCGCAGCACAGTCCGCATCCGAGACTGCGGCAAAGGCAGCAGTTGAGCACGGCCTCAAGTCTGTTGAAGTTTACGTAAAGGGCCCCGGTTCGGGACGTGAATCCGCAATCCGTGCGCTTGAGACAGTAGGACTCCAGATAACACTTATCAAGGACGTTACTCCTATTCCTCACAACGGTTGCAGACCGCCTAAGCGCAGACGCGTATAATATAGAGGAGGTTTTAAAATTATGGCAAGATATACAGGACCCGCATGCAAGCTCTGCCGCAGAGAAGGCAAGAAGCTTTACCTCAAGGGTGAGAGATGCACAAGCGGTAAGTGCGCAATCGACCGCAGAAACACAGCTCCCGGTCAGCACGGCGCAGCAAAGAAGAAGATGGGCGAGTACGGTATTCAGACTCGCGAAAAGCAGGCAACAAAGAGATACTACGGTGTTCTTGAAAAGCAGTTCAAGAACTACTACGAAGAGGCAGACCGCAAAGAGGGTATGACCGGTGAGAACCTTCTCATCCTCCTTGAGCGCCGTCTTGACAACGCAGTATTCAGAATGGGTCTCGCCGAGTCCCACAAGGAAGCTCGTCAGCTCGTTCTCCACGCACACTTCACACTTAACGGCAAGAAGGTAAACGTTCCTTCCATTCTCGTTAAGCCCGGTGACGTTATCGCAGTAAAGGAAGCAAGCCGTTCTTCCGCGAAGTTTAAGGCACTCGCTGAATCTCTTGAGAGCAAGGTTGCTCCGAAGTGGCTTGACGTTGATAAGGCAAATCTTCAGGCTAAGGTAGTTTCCTTCCCTGCAAGAGACGATATCGACTTCGATTTCAACGAACAGCTTATCGTCGAGCTCTACTCCAAGTAATACCGCATAAACGTATCTGCGGTGTTACTTAGAGCCGCTGAGCGTTTAATAAAGCATGACATTCGCTTTACCCAAAAATTATTTAGGAGGTTATATTTGGAATGATAGAGATAGAGAAGCCCGGTATTACTACCGCTGAAATGAGTGAAGACGGTTCTTACGGAACATTTGTGATCGAGCCGCTTGAGAGAGGCTTCGGTCAGACTCTCGGCAACTCTCTTCGCAGAGTTCTTCTGAGTTCGCTTCCCGGTTACGCGGTAACAAATATTAAGATCGACGGTGTTCTTCACGAGTTTTCGACTATTCCCGGAGTTACCGAAGACGTTACGGAGATCGTTCTTAACGTCAAGGGTATCATTGCAAAACTCAACTGCCAGGGACCGAAGACGGTATTCATTGACGTCGTAGGCGAGCATGAGGTTACAGCAGGAGATATCAAAAAGGATTCCGACATCGTGATTCTCAATCCCGAGCACCACATCGCAACAGTCGGCGAGAATGAGAGATTCTACATGGAGCTCACGTTCAACTGCGACAGAGGCTATGTTTCTCAGGAGAAGAACAAGCAGCTTCAAAGCGAGATGAACGGTCTTAACGCACCAATGCCCATCAATACCATTTACACGGATTCGATCTATACTCCTGTGTATAAGGTAAACTACGAAGTTGAAAGCACCCGTTCGGGCAGCAACACAGATCTTGACAAGCTCACTATCAACGTGCTGACTAACGGTACGATTTCAGCAAAAGAAGCGGTTTCACTCGGAGCCAAGATTCTCAATGAGCATCTCAACTTGTTTGTAGAGCTTTCAGACGATGCAAAGAAGACAGAGATCATGGTAGAGAGAGAAGAGACCATCAAGGAAAAGGTCCTTGAGATGACCATTGAGGAACTTGACATGTCTGTCCGTAGCTTCAACTGCTTGAAGCGCGCAGGCATTGACACTGTCGAAGACCTTACCAATCGCACCGAAGAGGATATGATAAAGGTTCGTAACCTCGGTAAGAAATCGCTTGACGAAGTTATCCAGAAGCTCCATTCGCTCGGTCTTGACTTGAAGCGCGAGGAAGAATAAGCGTCTGAATAGCTGAACAATTATAGGTGAAGAAAGCCCTGCGGAAAAGCGGATAGATGCTTTCCGTAAAGGCTCGCCTTCACATGCGGATTTTACAGATAAATTGCAAAATCATTGATATTTTAATTAAGCAGAAGGAGGGACAGATTATGCCCGGAACCAGAAAACTTGGCAGACCTACCGCACACAGAAAAGCAATGCTTCGCGGAATGGTTACCCTGCTGCTTGAGAACGGACAGG
>JBJDZM010000054.1:0-2427 GCA_051867975.1 Eubacteriales bacterium
TTTTCAGTTCAACCGAGAAAATATTGCCTTTTTTGCAAAGATATATCATGCAGAGAACTACGCTTGCCATCTGCGAGATGACGGTTGCGAGCGCCGCAGACCACACGCCCCACCTGAATATTCCGACGAAAATTACGTCGAGGACGATGTTGAGTACCGATGAAAAGATGAGATAGTACAGGGGGCGGCGGCTGTCGCCGACGGCGTTCATGATTCCGCGGCAGATGTTATACATGACGAGCGCTATCGCGCCTAAAAAGTAATAGCGGAAATATTCGACAGCCTCGGGGAGAACGTCGGGGTCGGTCTTCATCCAGACCAAAAAGGTCGGGGTAAACAGGACACCCACGGCGGTCAGAATCGCACCGCTTAAGAGTCCGAAGGCGATATTTGTATGTATGGCTTTTGAGACGTTTTCCTCATTTTGCTCGCCGAAATAGCGTGAGATAACGACTCCCGCGCCCATGGCGGTGCCGTTGAAAAAGCTGACGAGCAGGAAGATCAGAGTTCCCGACGAGCTGACTGCGGCGAGCGCGTCCGTGCCGAGAAAGCGACCGACGATAAGCGAATCGGCAGTGTTATACAACTGTTGAAATATCTGGCTCAAAAGTATGGGCATGGCGAAGGCGGTCATTGTGGAATATATGCCGCCCTTTGTCATGTCGCGAGTACCTTTTGATCTTGTCGCAACTTGTACTGACATTTTTTCTCCTTTACACTTTATCGAGTAATATTTTTGCGCAGACTGCCCGAAAAGTTGAAGATAAAAAATCTGCCTTTAAGGGGAGTAAAAAAGCGGAGATGCTTGTTTATCGGCTTATTGATCTTTGCCATGAACGCATCGAAATCATCACTCATGTCATCGCTTGAGCCTGTCAGGGCAAATACGCGCGAAAAATATGGCGCACCGAAGCCGATGTCACCGTCGTCCTTGTAGGCGAGGACAAAAATTATCTTATCTGCCATGATGTCATCGATTGCCGAGAGGGCTTGCTCGGGAGTCATGCGGTTGCTGCCCGTGACGTTTTCAAACTGACCAACTGACAAAGAGCAGCCTTCCTCGCTTACCGTCACGGTTATCGGGAAGGAGGGCTGTGAAGCGTTCGGAATTATCGCCTCACAAAATTCTCTGCCGTACTTGTCCTTGTCATACAGCACGTTTGAGTCAAATTTTCGGTTGTGTGAGAGAAGGTATTCAACATTTTGCGCGACTGTCATTTTTTGTTTTCTCCCTTTTCATTTATAAGGTAGCGTTCATAGTAAAAAAGATATTGCTGTGCCACACCTGCGTATTGCCCGAGGTCATCGGGGCTGAAATCCTCGTCAAAATATTTTGCCATGACCTTTTTTATCCAGACGTCGACGGGAAAGGCATCAAGCCGCGAAAATCCGAAAAGCAGGGCGCATGCGGCGACCTTCGGACCTATTCCTTTGACAGAGCAGAGGTGAGACGAAGCCTCCTCTGTCGAAGTCGAATTTTTGAGGAAATCGATATTGAGTTCGCCGCTCACCATGCGCTCCGCGGCGTCGAATATGTATTTTGCACGGAACCCCGTCTTCAGCGCAAAGAGTCCGTCGACACCGAGCGGAAGAATATCGTCAGCAGTTGGGAAAGAGTAGAAATTACCCTCGCTTTCCATGTGCGACTCGGCAATATGACCTTCCATGAGAGAGACATCGAGCTTCCTGCCGCATCTCTGTGAGAGAGAGGCAATAATTTTCTTGATGCGGGGGATGTTGTTATTCTGCGAGATGATAAACGAGCAGATAGCCTCCCACTCGTCCTGCTTGAGTATGCGGATTCCGGACGAGGTACTGACTGCCTCACCTAGCGTTGGGTTGTCCGACAGCGAGAGTATATCGGCGTTTATCGCGGAATAATCGCGGTCGAGAGCGAGATATTTTTCAAAGACGTCATAGTACTCCCGAGCGGTCACGTTATAGATATAGAGCGTGTCCATGTCCTGCGCCACCGAGATGTATTTGCCGTGCGCGCAGCCCGCAAACTCGTTTTCATGGCGTGACGAATGAACACGGTCAAAGCGGAAGCATTGTCCGCAGTCAAAGACCTTCGAGACGTCAAACAACTCAACGTTTTCGAGCTTTATGTAGGGAAGCAAGCCATCCTGAAGCTCGCTTGGAGCATATTTTTGTGCTATCATAAAATTTAAATCTCCGTATTTTTGAAATCTACTTGAAAAAAAACATAATGCATGTTATAATTAATCATTACATCTTACATTATACTATTTTAGACGTGCTTTTTCAAGTATTTTTTAAACTAATTTAGCCAATATCGGGAGAAAATAATGGAACAGATATACACGATACCCGTAAGCGAAGCGTTTGAAAAAAGCGCCGCGGACAAAAGCTGCGGCTGTCCCTTCTGCACGCTTTACAACAAGCTTGAGGGGGATGAGCTTGACA
>JBJDZM010000055.1:0-47671 GCA_051867975.1 Eubacteriales bacterium
TATTTTTTTATCTTTTTTGCTTTTTCCTATTGACTTTTTGATAGTTGGCTCCTTTCCTGAAGATAATTAGATTATACTGCATTGCCCTAAAGGCATACTAAAGACATTTTTATTTGATGCAATTATTTTACCATATTTTTCGACCTTTTTCAAGATACTGTTACCGTATTTGACGCGCTTGTTCCCAAAACGAATGAAAGAAACAGCTAAAAAAGCAGTACACGGGAGGCATTTGGCCTTCCGTGTACATATTGCCTCAAATTCTTCGTTAAGAACAAGAAGCAAAATTTTGTGTTTTGAGTTTTTATTCGGTTCTGAGTGCGATCACGGGGTCTTTCTTTGCCGCCGAGCGCGCGGGAATGATTCCTGCGATAAGCGTGAGAACAACGCTTATCACAACGAGAACTATTGCTCCGGCAAGCGGTACGTAAGCCGTAAGACTGCTTATTCCGGTTATCGCACGGAGTATCGCACTGATGGGCAGACAGAGCAGAGCCGTGACGCCTACTCCGAGAAGTCCTGCGCAGAATCCGATTATGACCGTCTCCGCATTGAATACGCGGGAAACGTCCTTCTTGGATGCTCCGATAGCACGGAGAATACCTATCTCCTTGGTTCTTTCAAGAACCGAGATATTCGTGATAATTCCTATCATGATAGATGAAACAACGAGAGATATCGAAACAAATCCGATAAGAACGTAGGAAATTACGTTGATTATAGTTGTTACCGACGACATAAGAACGGCAACGTAATCCGTGTATGTGATATCGTCTGCCTCGCCGGGCATTGAATCGTTGTATTTCTTTATCTCCTCGGCAATCATGTCTTTGTTTTCAAAGGTCGTCGCGTAGATGTTTACGGAGGATGGCTTGTCAAGGTCGCAAATTCCTATTCTCTTGAGGTTATCCTCGTATGAGTTTTCGGAGAGACCGTTTGGCAGATAGTTTTCGTAAACGTCAAGCTTTTCATCGTCACTGAGCGAGCCGATGTACTCATCAAGCATGACCGCAGCGGCGGCATTGATTTGTTCATCGGTGATTTTTACGTTCTCAACGTATGCATTGAGTGCTGCTTCATTTATAAGACTATCGTATGCCTCGTTGACGTCAAGCTCACCGGCACTTATCATCTGCATGTATTTTTCAACACTTATGTTAGTGAGTCCCGAATAGCTGTTGGCAACGTAGAGAGTTTTAACGAGGCTGTCAAACGTCTCGTCGACGTTTATCATGCCTGCCTGTATCATTCTCTCTACCTGTTCGGGAGCGACACCCATCATCGTGGAATACATGCTTACAACAAACTGTTCTTTTGTAATCGTTGTTCCTTCGGCGGAGGTGAGGAAGCTCTCGGTTATCATACCCGAAATATACGTCTTGAACTGAATGAGGTCTTCTTCTTTAGGCTGACTTATCTGCTCAACGATAACTGCCTTCTTCTGCTCGTAAAGTGTGGTTTCGACCATTTCAAGCAGATATTCGTCTACCATCTCTTCAAGCTCCTCGTCGGTATAAGCCTCAAGGAATGACATCAGTGTTTCTTCATCCATTCCCTCAATGAGGTTTTGCTCAAGAATGAGGTTCGCGAGCATCGTGCGGTAGTCAACCTCTTCGCCGTCTGCAAAGAACCGGTCCTTGTACTGCTTCATCAGAGAGCTTACCTCATCGTCTGTCGGTGTACACATAATGTCAAAGTAGAGCTTTGCTTTTGCGCTGTCCTTGGACTTTTCGATGTAGTCTGTAAGAGTCTTCAGTTTTTCTGCGGGAGTGGGGTCGCCTTCGTTTATAAACTTGAGTCCCGTGAAGACGTCGTAGTTTTTGTTGAGAATATCGAGCTGTTCTTTGGCAATCTGAGTCTTTTGTGTTTCCTCAATTACATACTCCGTAAGAGCGGCGGTATATCCGAGACTTCCCGACAAAATTGTCGAAGTAGCATTTTCATTGGGTCGGATGATACCGACGACATTGACGTCAAAGCCGTTATCGATTTTGAGCTGCATTGTAAGGTCGTTGTCGCTGACATCCTTCCAGAGCGAGGTTTCGGAGTCTTTTTCATAGTAGTCTGCATTAAGTATGAGCTTGTATTTTACATTGCAGATTTCCTCATATGTAAATCTCCTTGTTTCGCTCTCGTAGCTATCGTCTCCGCGCATTGCGGAAATGATCGTGTCGGTTATCTCGTCCTTTGTGATAAGACCGAGCGCGTAGAGCGTCATGTCGGTTACTTCGTTGTTCTTTGTAAGAACGAGGACGACTTCGTTTGCAGCTTCCGGCCATTTACCGTATATAAGGTCGTACTGCTCGCAAATTACGTCGCTGACGAGAGTTGAATACTCACCCTTGTCATTTTTTACTCCGGGCAATATCTCGCACCATGTGTCAAGACCTGCAAAGCTTGACGCTATGCTTGACATTGAACTTGACTGACCGAGCGAGCCGCCCGTCATGTTGTTGAGCATGGCTCCGAAGAGGCTTGCAACATCGGCTTTGTTGTATTCTCCGGTTTCGTCTTTCGTGTACATGTTAAGGTCAACGTCGTATGTGTACTGAACCGCGGAGATGTACTTGCCGATTTCATGGTTATCTCTGTCGTCAAGGAATTTCTTGAACTTTTCGAGGTTATTTGTCTTCTCGTTTGCCGAACTCATACCGTATATGAGGTCGTAGAGCATCGGGTTCGAATAAACCGCATCTTTATCGTGGTCGACTTTACCCGATGTACTGTTTGAGAGGCTTTCCATCATGGAGGAAAGGTCGGTATCCTTTTCGTATATCGAGATAGGGAAGGACGAAAGTGTATCCTTCTGTACGTCGCTGATAAAGAGATTTATTCCGCTTGAAAGCGCCAAAATAAGCGCAATACCGATAATACCGATACTGCCCGCAAAGCTCGTCATGACGGTACGTCCCTTCTTGGTGCGAAGGTTATTGAACGAGAGCGAGAGAGCGGTGAGGAAGGACATCGAGGTCTTTTGACTCTTAGCCTGCTTCTTCTTTGCCTTCTTTTCTTCTGCGGATTTGACAGCCGTCTGTGCAACCTCTGCTTCCTGTTCGGGAGCGGTGTAGGGGTCAGAGTCGTCGGTGACACGTCCGTCGAGCAATCTGATTATACGCGTCGAGTATTTCTCGGCAAGCTCGGGGTTGTGCGTTACCATGATGATAAGACGGTCCTTGGATATCTCCTTTAAGAGGTCCATTATCTGAACGCTCGTTGCGGTGTCAAGCGCGCCGGTAGGCTCGTCGGCAAGCAGGATATCTGGGTCGTTGACAAGTGCACGCGCTATTGCAACTCTCTGCATCTGACCGCCCGACATCTGGTTGGGCTTTTTATGTATCTGGTCGCCGAGTCCAACCTTTTCGAGTGCCTCAATAGCCCTTTTGCGGCGTTCTGTCTTTGAAACGCCCGAAAGCGTGAGCGCAAGCTCTACGTTTAAGAGTACCGACTGATGCGGGATGAGGTTATAGCTCTGGAAAACAAAACCTATCGAATGGTTTCTGTAAGAATCCCAATCGCTGTCCTTGAATGTTTTTGTAGACTTTCCGTTGATTACAAGGTCTCCGTCCGTGTATCTGTCAAGACCGCCGATAATGTTCAAAAGGGTAGTCTTTCCGCATCCCGACTGACCTAGAATCGAGACGAATTCGCTCTTGCGGAATTCAAGCGAGACACCGCGAAGAGCCTCAACCGTTGAATTGCCCGTAATATAATGCTTCGTTATGTTTTTAAGCTTAAGCAACTTCTTTTCCTCCGTTAATCTTTTTCATCTTCTACATTTTACCACCGGATTGTAAACTACATGTTAATAACTTTAGATGAATAAAGCGCATTTTCCTGATTTTTTTGTGACTATGTGTCGGTTTTGTGTAGAGATGGAATATTTCATTAAAACACTTGATTTCAGAGGAAAAACGTGCTATAATTACTGTGGAAAAATATGAAAAGAAGGAGTCAGTTTTAAGAGAACCAATCCAATGAAATCAGTCTTTAATATCTTAAAAAAATACAAGCTCGAATGCTTCATGGCACCGTTTTTCAAGCTGCTTGAAGCATGCTTTGACCTTTTCGTTCCGATAGTCGTAAAGTCGATAATGGACGTGGGAATAAAGAACAACGATACGAGTTATATCGTAAACGGCTGTCTTATTCTCGTCGCACTCGGAATAATCGGCTTGACCTGTGCCATAACCGCGCAGTATTTCGCGGCGAGGGCGGCGATAGGCACGTCAACCGGGCTTAGAAAAAAGGTTTTTGCGCACCTCGGCGGACTTTCATATACCGAGTCGGACAAGCTCGGACGCTCGTCGATGATAACGAGAATGACGAGCGATATAAACCAGGTCCAGACAGGCGTGAATATGACGCTCCGTCTCTTTTTGCGCTCGCCGATAATCGTTTTCGGCGCGATGATAATGGCGTTTATCATCACTCCGATGTCTCTGCCGACCTTCCTTATCGTCATCGCCGTGCTGTCAGCGGTAGTATTTACGATAATTCTCGCCGGAATACCGCTTTACAAGAGGGTTCAGTCGAGGCTTGATTCGGTTACGGGTTCGGTGAGGGAGAACCTTGGCGGTGTAAGAGTCATCCGCGCTTTTAACAAGGAGAGCGGAGAGATAGCCGAGTTCATGAAAAAGAACAACAAGCACACCGATATACAGAATTTTACGGGCAAGATAACCTCTCTGATGAACCCCTTGACCTATGTCACGGTCAACGTCGGAATAATCGCCATTATATATCTTTCAAGTGCCGAGATAAACACTGGCAACATGACGCAGGGCGACCTTTTTGCGCTCTATAATTACATGTCGCAGATACTTGTAGAGCTTGTTAAGCTTGCAAACACGATATTTACCGTAACGAAGGCGGTCGCGTGCGGAAAGCGTGTGCAAGCCGTGCTTGATACGCCTGTCGGTATGGAGATAAAGCAGAGCGATCGTGCCGCCGACGAAAACGCTCCCGCGGTCGAGTTTTGCAACGTCAGCCTGACTTACAGCGGCGCGGGCGCACCCTCGCTCGAAAATATCGATTTTTGCGCTGAGAGGGGAAGCACCATAGGTATTATCGGCGGCACGGGCTGCGGAAAGACCTCGCTTGTCAATATGATACCCCGATTTTACGATGCAACCGAAGGAGAGGTAAAGGTGTTCGGAAAAAACGTCAACGAATACCGTCCCGAGGAGCTGCGTGAGCAGATAGGCATAGTTCCCCAGAAGGCGATCTTGTTCAAGGGTACGATTCGTTCAAATCTCTTGTGGGGAAAGGGAGATGCCACTGACGAGGAGCTTTGGGCTGCGCTTGATATTGCGCAGGCGAGCGACTTTGTCAGAGAAAAGGAAGGCGGACTTGATGCCCCCGTCGAACAGTTCGGGCGCAATTTCTCGGGCGGTCAGCGTCAAAGACTGACTATCGCGCGTGCCATCGTTCGGCGCGCTCCCATAATAATTCTCGACGACTCGGCATCGGCACTCGACTTTGCCACCGAGGCAAAGCTCCGCGCGGCACTCAAAAATCTCGATTATTCCCCCACCGTCTTCATCATCTCACAGAGAACGTCATCGATAAGCCACTCGGATAAGATCGTC
Organism: Eubacteriales bacterium; assembly: GCA_051867975.1. Taxonomy (GTDB): domain Bacteria; phylum Bacillota; class Clostridia; order Oscillospirales; family CAG-272; genus SVTX01. The sequence continues at coordinate 5,589 of JBJDZM010000055.1, forward strand.
GTGCTTGACGGCGGCGAGGCGGTCGGAGTCGGCACGCACGACACGCTCCTGCAGGATTGCGAGGTCTACCGCGAGATATATGACTCCCAATTCAAAGGGGGTGACGCAAGATGAAAAACCGCAATAAAAAGAGCGCAAATCAACTGCCGACGATAAAAAAGGTTCTTAAATATCTCAGCAAATACAAGATCTTGTTCACAGTTTCCCTCATTTTGGCACTCATGATCGTTGCCGCAACGCTTTATATCCCGATACTCGTCGGACGTGCGATAGATATGGCAGTCGGCAAGGGGGACGTCGATTTTGAAGGAATATTTAAAATATTGATAGAAATCGGCATCATTTCGGGTATTACTGCGCTCCTTCAGTGGGTAATGAACGTCTGCAATAACCGAATAACCTTCGGAATCGTCCGCAGACTGCGCAGGGACGCGTTTAAGAAGATACAGGAATTGCCACTCTCTTATATCGACTCCCACCCGATAGGCGACACGGTAAGCCGTGTTATCGGGGACGTTGACCAATTTACCGACGGACTTTTGATGGGCTTTTCGCAGTTCTTTACAGGCGTTTTGACAATACTCGGAACACTTGTCTTCATGCTCTGTATTAACGTGACGATAACGGTCGTCGTAGTCGTTGTCACACCGCTATCTCTCTTTGTGGCGGCGTTTATCGCGAAAAGGACTCATTCACTCTTCAAAAAGCAGTCCGAAACGCGCGCGGAGCAGACTGCCCTTATCGACGAGATGATAGGAGAGCATAAAACCGTCGTAGCGTTCTCGCATGAGGACGAGGCATGCGAGCAGTTTGACGAGATAAACGAAAGACTCGGTAAATGCTCGCTCAAGGCACTGTTTTACTCGTCGCTGACAAACCCCTGCACGAGATTTGTCAACAATCTCGTATACGCAGGCGTGGCACTGACGGGTGCGCTGATATGCGTGTCAAGCGGCGGTGTCTTGCTCACGGTGGGTGCGCTGACAAGCCTGCTCAACTACGCCAACCAATACACAAAGCCCTTCAATGAGATATCTGGCGTTATAACCGAGCTTCAGAATGCGCTGACCTGCGCGGGAAGAGTTTTCGAGCTTATCGACTCTCCCTCGCAATTGCCCGATGCGCCCGACGCGCATATACTTGAAGGTGACGAGGTCAACGGAAGAGTCAAAATAGAGAATGTTGACTTCTCCTACACCCCCGACCGCGAGCTTATAAAGGACTTCAATCTCTCGATCGAGAACGGACAGAGAGTCGCGATCGTAGGGCCTACGGGCTGCGGAAAAACTACCGTTATTAATCTGTTGATGCGTTTTTACGACGTTGACCGAGGGAAAATAGAGGTTTCGGGATATGATATAAGCGACCTGACACGCGCCTCGCTCCGCCGTTCGTACGGAATGGTCTTGCAGGATACGTGGCTGAAAAACGGAACGATACGCGAGAATATCGCGATGGGCAAGCCCGATGCTACGGATGAGGAGATAGTAGCGGCGGCAAAGAGCGCCCATGCGCACAGCTTTATAAGACAGCTTCCGAACGGTTATGACACCGTCATAGGAGAGGACGGCGGCGCGCTCTCGCAGGGACAAAAACAGTTGCTTTGTATCGCGCGAGTTCTGCTTTGCCTGCCGCCCATGCTGATACTTGACGAGGCAACGTCATCGATAGATACGCGCACCGAGATGAAGATCCAGGACGCTTTTGCAAAAATGATGAAGGGAAGGACCTCATTCATCGTTGCGCACAGACTGTCAACAATCAAGGAAGCCGACGTCATTTTAGTTATGAACAACGGTCGGATCATCGAAAAGGGAGACCATGAAACACTGCTCTCTGAGAACGGATTTTATTCCAAGCTCTGGAACAGTCAGTTTGAAAATTAATTACAGGTAGAAGGAGGACATTTTTATGAAAATCACATTTGTCGGTGCCGCACATGAGGTTACGGGAAGCTGTACCTTGCTTGAAGTGGGCGAACTCAAATATCTTATCGACTGCGGAATGGAGCAGGGCAAGGACGAATTTGAGAATGTCCCCCTGCCGCTTCCCCCGTCGATGATCGAGGCGGTCTTCGTCACGCACGCGCACATCGACCATTCGGGACTTTTGCCGAAGCTCTACAAGGACGGATTCAAGGGCAAGATATACGCAACCGAGCTTACTCACAATCTCTGTGAGATAATGCTCCGCGATTCCGCCCATATTCAGGAGACCGAGGCTGAATGGCAGAACCGAAAAGCCGAGCGAAACGGCACGGTCAAGATAGAGCCGCTTTACACCACCGAGGACGCGATAGGTGCGCTTTCACTGTTCTATCCCTGCAAATACGACAGAGTCTATCCCGTCTCCGAAAATATCAGCATAAGATTCACCGATATCGGGCATCTGCTCGGCTCTGCGTGCATTGAAGTGTGGATGCACGAGGGAGATGAGGACAAAAAGATCGTTTTCAGCGGAGACGTCGGAAATCTCAATCAACCGCTTATAAAAGACCCCCAAACCGTTGACGAGACCGATTATCTCGTTATCGAGTCAACCTACGGCGACAGACTTCACGACGGCGAAAAGAATTCCGATGTCATAGTGCGCGAGCTTTCAAATTACATCTCGTCGACCTTTGACCGTGGCGGAAGCGTTATAATTCCTTCGTTTGCCGTCGGAAGAACGCAGGAGCTGCTTTACGCCATAAGAATGATAAAGGAGCAGGGACTGCTCAAAAAATACGGCGATTTTCCCGTCTACGTCGACAGTCCCATGGCGGTCGAGGCGACGCAGGTGTTTTTGCAGTGCGATACCGTCTGCTTTGACGACGAGACTCGCGCGCTTATAGAAAAGGGAATAAACCCCATTTGGTTTGAAGGACTCACGCTTTCGGTCACTGCGGACGACTCAAAGCTTATCAACATGGACACACGCCCGAAGGTCATCATTTCCGCGAGCGGAATGTGCGAGGCGGGAAGAATAAGACATCACTTAAAGCACAACCTGTGGAGACGTGAAAATCTTGTTTTGTTCGTCGGATATCAGGCGGTAAACTCGCTTGGCAGACGGCTTTTGGACGGCGCGAGAACGGTGAGACTTTTCGGCGAGGACGTTGCGGTGAAGGCGAAGATCGCGTCTCTTCACGGAATGAGCGGACACGCCGACATGGAAGGACTCCTGTCTTGGCTTGAAGCATTTAAAAAACGCCCGTATACCGTGTTCGTCAACCACGGAGACGAGGGCGCGTGCGAGAATTTGCGCGGTCTCATTGAGCAAAGATTCGGCTGCCGCGCGATTGCACCGTACAGCGGAAGCGAGTACGACCTCCTGACCGATACACCGATAAACGAGCCTGAGGGCGTAAAGATACAGTCCTCGAAAGCGAGATCCAAGACCGAGCGCGCCGACAGATTTTACAATGAGCTTATGCGTGAGGTCGGCAATCTTTACGACTATGCCACGGCAAGCCGAGGGCTTTCAAACAAAGAGCTTTCAAGCATGACCGAACAGATAAAGACCATGCTCAAAAAGTGGAAAAAGAAGAAATAAGCCCATGCTCATAAAGAAAAAAACAGCAGTCCCCGACATTGTTGTGTCCGGGGCTGCTGTTTTTCTACGCAAAGTATTATTAGAGGTACCCTTAATTATTTTCATCCGAAAACATATCAAGCTGAGTGCTTTCCTTGATGATGTTTTTAGGTGTGAGTCCGAGATGCTCGTACGCCAGCCGGGTGACACATCTGCCGCGCGGTGTGCGGCTGAGGTAGCCTATCTGCATGAGATACGGCTCGTAAACGTCTTCAAGCGTGACCGCCTCCTCGCCGATAGTCGCGGCGAGAGTTTCAAGTCCGACAGGACCTCCGTCGTAGAACTTTATAATCGTTTCAAGCATGCGCTTGTCGGTCGAGTCAAGACCAAGCTCGTCGATTTCAAGCCTGTCAAGCGCATACTGCGCGATCTCGTTGTCGATCTCGTTCTTGCCCTTTACCTGCGCGAAGTCGCGCACGCGCTTTAAAAGTCTGTTCGCGACACGGGGCGTTCCGCGCGAGCGCGACGCGATCTCATATGCGCCCTGCTCGGTTATCTCAATGCCGAGGATAGACGCGCTTCTCCTGACGATGGTTGCAAGCTGCTCGGGGATGTAAAGCTCCAATTTGAGGACGACACCGAAACGGTCGCGAAGGGGAGTGGTCAGCTGACCTGCGCGTGTCGTCGCACCGATGAGGGTGAAACGAGGCAGGTCGATTCGGATGCTTCTTGCGGACGGACCTTTGCCTATGATGATATCAAGCGCGAAGTCCTCCATTGCGGGATAGAGTATTTCCTCGATCGAGCGCGAGAGACGGTGAATTTCATCAATGAACAGCACATCTCCCTCGGAAAGATTGGTGAGCAGTGCCGCAAGGTCGCCCTGCTTTTCGATTGCGGGACCCGACGTAATTCTGATATTAACGCCCATTTCGGTCGCGATAATATTTGAAAGCGTCGTCTTACCGAGTCCGGGAGGTCCGTAGAGAAGCACGTGGTCAAGCGACTCTCCGCGCAGCTTTGCCGCATCGATGTAGACCTTCAGATTTTCCTTGACCTTATCCTGACCGATATAATCGTCAAGAGTTTTCGGGCGCAGTGAGATATCCGTGTCGGAGTCCTCGGCGGAAAATGAGGTAGATACTATTCGGTTTTCAAAGTCAAATTCTTCGTCGTTAAACACGTATTATTCCTCCGTTTCCGTTACATAAGCATTTTAAGCGCTTTTTTGATTATTTCTTCGAGTCCGAGCGACTGCGTGTCAATGTTTTTAAGAACATTTTGAGCCTCGGCGCGCGAGTATCCGAGTACCATGAGAGCGTCCTGCGCCTCGCTTAGCTTGCCCGAATTTGTAGGAATGGGAGCCGATGCGCCGACGCTGTCGTTTACCGCCGAGGAAAGGTCGGTTTCCTTCATCAGCTTGTCCTTAAGCTCAAGAATGATCCTCGCGGCGGTCTTAGGACCTATTCCGTTTGCTTTTGCAATCGTTTTTCGGTCTTCGGTGCAGACCGCAAGCGCAAATTTTTCCGGTGTAAGAAGAGAGAGAATCGAAATTGCCGCCTTCGGACCGACGCCCGACACGCCGAGCAGCATTTTGAAGGACGACAGCTCGGCTTCACTGTGAAAGCCGAAAAGCTCGATATCGTCCTCGCGGACCGCAAGATAGGTGAAGAGCTTGACCGCGGGCGAGTCCTGCGTGTGGCGCGGCGGAAGGGAATTGTAGGTATTCTCGCTTATGGTGAGCTTGTAGCCGATGCCGCCCGCATCGATAACCGCCATTGACGGAGCCGCCGCCGCGAGTTTTCCCGAAATATAGTAAAACATTAAAATATCCTTTTCTCTGAAATGTTATTTTCTTTTATTTTTCTTAACGGTGACAGAATTGACATCAGGCTCTGTATCTTCGACAACGAAGATAGCTCTTATAAATTTCAATCTCTTTAACTTCTTTTCGAAAATGATGATCAAAATGAAGGCGGAAAGAGAAATAATTGTGACCACGATACCGACCTTAAAGGCGCTCGAACGGTAGAGGAAGCGAATGGTATGCTCGCCCGCGTCATCGATTTTGAAGGAGACAAGCGCGTCGACTGCCTCGACGGTCTCAACCCTCTCTCCGTCAACGTAGACCTCCCAGCCCTCGTCGTAGGGAATCGTCGTGAGAATGGTCCTGTTGTCCGAGAGCGTCGTTATCCTGCCGCTGATGTCATCGTCCTTGTAGTCTTCGTCGATTATCATCTGTTCTTTTTGTATCCTTGAAAAAGCCTCGTCAAGGGCTTCGGTATCAACATAGTAGATAAACGAGTCGTCAAGCATAGTGTAGAACTGTCCGCCGCCCGTGGTGTTGTTTATCGTGACGGTGAGCTTGTATTCCGTACCGGTAGTATATCCGAGGTCAACTATCCTCTCGTTGCACTTGTCAAGCGAGGTCGTTCCGTCGAAGATCGTCATTGTGCTTGAAGAAAGCTTGATGGCGCGGTTGTAGTATGCAGGGAAGAAGAGGTAGAGCCGCACACCCTCGGGGACGGTGTAGGTATAGGTTATTTTCCCCTTTTCGCCTACATATTTGTTGTGTTCGGAGGAGATGCTTACTTCCACCCCTTGACTGACGGTGGGATCGCCGTTTTGCGTGGCGGGCTTGAAGACCTCGACCGTCTCGTCCTCGCCGAGAATTGCGGTTACCATTGCATTAAGCCTTGTAAACGGAGAGGTGAAACCGTCTAAATTGTATCTTTCGTCGTCCTCGGATACCCATTTGTTGTAGTCCTTGAGGTTTAAGCCGAATATCTCATCATTTGCGGCGAAAGCGAGAGAAAGTGCATTTTTGTTCAGATAAACATTCAGCATACTTGCGTCGAGATCCTTGTATTCGTCGGAGAAGGTCGCTTCCTTCAGCTCGTCAAGCGTCATGTTCATGTGCTTAGCGTAATCCTCGCCCGTGAAAACGGGTTCTCCGTAGATGTTGGAAAGGTCTTTTTCGGAAATGATGTATTTAAGACCGAGCAGAGAGTCGCTGACGGGGTTTCCGCCCTTGTATTGCGACTTGTGGGAGACCGAGTAGTAGCCCATCGCGTGAAGGAAGGAAATGGTGGACTTATTGAGAGTTGAGGTCGAGTTTGAAAGTCCCTTTATCGAGAGAGCCATGTTGTCGTTGAGCTTTCTGTGGTAGGTCTTTTCAAATCGGTAGAAGCCGGGGTCTTCTTCGAGTATCGTCTCGGTAACGGGACGGTAGAGAGTCTGAAATTCGTTGTATTTGTAATATTTCGTATATCCTACGTCCTTGTCAAGGTCATTTATGTTGCAAAGTCCGCTTAAGAAGACCTCAACGCAGATGACGGCGAGAAGGATAACCGAGACAAGGTCACGGTTCACTGCCCGTTTCATCAAAGCGACAATGGTTATATATATAGCAAGGCAGACAAGCGACATGACGATGGTTGCCCATTCATGAACTACAAAGTCCTCTTCATTTGGACCGTATGACAGCGCGATAAGCTTGTCCTTGTAAGCCGAGGCAAAGCACTGAAGCACTGCAATTACCAAGAAAATAAACGCCGCTACGCAGGCAATGCTCTGATTTCCGATGTGTTCGATATTTTCAAATGCCTTGAAGGCGAGAGTGATGAGCAAAAAGCAGAACATGAAGCTGTATCGGTTGTTGAGCCACTGCGGCTTCTGAAATCCGTGCCAGACAAGGTCGACGACGCTTATCATAAAGCTCAGAGCAAAGATTGCAAGGAAGATACCGCTGACGACCTTTTCTCTCGTCGTGAATTTCTTACAGCAGAAGAAAAGAGGTGCCATGATCGCTGTGAGAAGTCCGCAGTAAATGAAGGGCAGACCGTCTATTCTTACCGTGTCGTAGGACGAAGGCAGCATCTTGAAGAGAATGTCGAAGACGTCGATTCGAAGGGTTATGTCCCACGACGGGTCGGTAAACTCGTTCTTACCGAACTGCAGTGAGTAATACGCCCCGAGGACTATGACCGCGGCGATTCCTATCGCTAAAAGCGAGAAGCATCCGATCCTTACAAGTGATTTTACGAAGTGATTTTTTTCAAGATGAGGATTGTTTGCGTTGTTGTCCTTGAACGCAAAACTGTAGTAGAAGAAATACAGGAATACGAAAATGCAGACCATGTAGCCGATGTAGAAGTTGCTTGCGAGCGTCAGGGAAAGGAAGATGACGTACATCTTGTATTTTCCGCGAGAGACGAGTTGTTCAATACCGTAAGCAACAAGGGGAAGCCACATGACAGCATCGATCCACATCGTGTTGTTCTGCTGAACGACACAGTATGCGGACATGGCGTACATTACCGAGAAGGCTATGATCGAGATCTTGTTGTGCTTTTCGGAATGCTTGTGAAGGAAAAATCCCATCGTGCCGCCGCACAGTGCTGCCTTTATCATGAACATTATAAGGAGAAATTCCTGCGTTCTGTCCTTCGGGAAAAGGCAGATAAGATATGAGAGGGGACTCGCAATATAGTATGCGTACATTCCGAGAAATTCACCGCCGAGCGCTCTCGACCATGAATAGAGCAGGCTTCCGCCCTCAAGCACCTTGTTCCTGAGTGCCTCAAAGAAGTAGACGTACTGACCGTTCAGGTCAAGAACGAGAACGGTCCCGTCACCGAATGGGTAAAGACCTCTGACCAAATATATCAAAAAGAAGAGAACAGCCGGGATAATTGCGGCTATTGCGAGGTATCCGTATTCGCCCGTGACGGCATGAAACCGATTTTTACGGTTCGGTTTGACACCCGTTGCCGCATCGGGGGAGAGTAATTGCTTTTTCTTGTTCATTTTGATTCATCCTTGTATTTTCGATTGAAAATAATACGTCATTCTTCCGTAACGATTCGCTTGACGGCTTTTTCAAGCTTCACGCGTTCTAAAGTCATGTCATGTCCGCAGCCTTGGCAGACGATTCTGACATCGCTGCCGACTCTGAGCACCTTGAACAGTTTATTTCCGCAGGGATGCGGTTTTTTGAGTTCAAGTACGTCACCGACACAAATTTTGAGTATTTGCATGAGATTTCCTCCGTTTGCAAAATAATCCATTTAACATTATACCATGCGACGGGGGAAATGTAAACCGATTTTTCCTCTTCTTTAAACAATATTTACAATTTAATATAAATTTGTTTTGACAAAAGCCGTGTAATGTGATATAATGTGTAAGATGCGATAATGGGCAGTTTTGTCATTTCGCGCTTATTGTGTTCAGGGAGGCGGAGATTGGTTATTCTGGGAATAGACCCCGGCTATGCGATAGTCGGCTGGGGAGTAATTGAATATTCGGGTTCAAGGTTTCGCACGCTCGGCTACGGGTCTATACAGACACCTGCCGGCTTGCCTATCGTTGACCGTCTTGAAATGATATATCGCGGCATGAGCGAAATAATTGAAAAGTACAAGCCCGACGGGATGGCGGTCGAGGAGTTATTTTTCAATACGAATACGACTACGGCGATTGCCGTTGCCGAGGCGAGAGGCATCATACTCTTATCGGCGCGCCTGTGCGGAGTTGAGATTGGCGAATATACACCTCTTCAGGTAAAGCAAGCGGTGGTCGGATACGGACGGGCGGAGAAAAAGCAGGTCATTTCAATGGTAACAAATCTGCTTGGACTGAAGGAGCCGCCGAAGCCCGATGACACGGCAGACGCGCTTGCGGTTGCGGTCTGCCATGCGCATAGCGCATGCTCGCGCATAGCGCAATACTACAATAAATAATGAACGGATAAACGGAGAAAAATAATGTGGTGCAGTGATAATTGGAAGGATTACGAGCTTATCGACGCGTCGGACGGAGAGCGTCTTGAACGCTGGGGGAAATACATACTCGTTCGCCCCGACCCTCAGATAATCTGGAAGGACGCGGCGAAGAGTGCCTTGTGGAATAAGGCTGACGGAATATATCGCCGCTCGGCGAGCGGCGGAGGCGGCTGGGTGAGGCAGAAGACGCCCGAATCGTGGGATATCTCTTACGAGCATCTCGGGCTCAGATTCAGACTCAAGCCCATGGGCTTTAAGCATACGGGACTTTTTCCCGAGCAGGCGGCGAATTGGGATTGGTTCTCCGAGCTTATAAAAAACGCACAGAGACCGATAAAGGTGCTGAATCTGTTTGCCTACACGGGAGGCGCGACGGTTGCGGCGGCAAAAGCGGGGGCGCAGGTCGTTCACGTTGACGCATCAAAGGGCATGGTGGCTATGGCGAAGGAAAACGCCTCACTTTCGGGGCTTGAAGATGCCCCCATTCGATACATCGTTGATGACTGCAAAAAATTTGTCGAGCGGGAGATACGCCGTGGCAACAGATACGACGGGATAATCATGGATCCGCCCTCATACGGCAGGGGACCTTCGGGCGAGGTCTGGAAGCTGGAGGACTCAATAGACGAGTTTGTCGGACTCGTATCGAAGGTCTTGTCCGACGAGCCGCTCTTCTTCCTTATCAACTCATATACGACGGGGCTTTCTCCGCTGACGATGAGCTATATTCTCGACCTCAAGGTCAGAAAAAGATACGGCGGCAGGATTGAGTCGGGAGAGCTCGGTCTTCGTGTGACCGAGAGCGGCTCACCCCTGCCGTGCGGCGCAAGCTCGCGCTGGACAGCCGAAATAATAAAGTAAACCTTACGGAGGCATTAAGTGTCTTACATCAAGATAAGAAATTTGAATTTTTCATATAAGGACGACGACGGAAATCCTGAGACCGTCCTTCGCGACCTATCACTCGATATCGAAAAGGGCGAATACGTCGCGGTGCTCGGTCATAACGGCTCGGGCAAGTCAACGCTTGCGAAGCTATTGAATTTAGTAATCGATGATTACGATTATTTTGAGGGCAGTATAGAAATAGACGGAGTTGAGATAAGCTCGCCCGATATGACCGAGGACGACGTCTATGAGCTTAGAAAAAAGGTCGGAATGGTCTTCCAGAACCCCGACAATCAGATAGTGGCGACTATTGTTGAAGAGGACGTTGCGTTCGGTCCCGAAAACCTCGGACTGCCGAGGGAAGAGATAAGACGGCGCGTGGACGAGGCGCTCTCTATCGTCGGAATGACCGAATACGCGCGCCACGAGCCTCACAGACTCTCGGGCGGACAGAAGCAGAGAATAGCGATTGCCGGAATTATCGCGATGAAGCCCGATTGCATCATTTTCGATGAATCGACCGCAATGCTTGACCCGATGGGCAGGCGCGAGGTCGTAAATACGATGGAAAAGCTCAACCGCGAGGACGGGAAGACGATAATCACGATAACGCACTACATGGACGAGGCGGTAAGAGCCGACAGGGTGATAGTAATTGACGACGGGCGTATTATTCTTGACGGCAAGCCGAGCGAAATATTCGCAAAGGCGGACAAGATACGCGAGTGCGGACTTGACCTGCCTCAATGCTCCGACCTCGTGCTTAAGCTCAGGGCGCGTGGAATCGATATTTCGGGCGAGATAAATACACCCGAGCAGTGCGCCGAGGCGATCGCAAATTCACTTAATAAGAGATAAATTGAGCCACAACGGCTAAGAGGAACCCAATGTCAAAAATCAAAGTTGAAAACGTCTCATATCTTTATAGCCCCGGGACTCCGTTTGAGGTCAAGGCGCTTGACGGTGTGAGTATAGAAATAAAGGAACATACCGTAACGGGAATAATCGGGCATACAGGCTCAGGAAAATCCACGCTGGTTCAGATGTTCAACGGTCTTGTAAAGCCCATGTCGGGCAGAATACTGCTTGACGGTGAGGACATCTGGGCAGAGCCTAAGAAGATCGGAAACGTGAGATACCGCGTGGGGCTTGTCATGCAGTATCCCGAATACCAGCTTTTTGAGGATACTGTGGTTGAGGATATAGCTTTCGGTCCCAAAAACATGGGACTTGACAAAGCAGAAATAGACAAGAGAGTCAGAGAGGCGGCGGCGCTTGTAGGTCTTGATTGTGACCTGCTTTCAAAATCTCCCTTTGACTTATCTGGCGGACAGAAAAGACGCGCGGCAATTGCCGGAGTCATGGCGATGCGCCCCGAGGTGCTTGTGCTTGACGAGCCTGCAGCAGGACTTGATCCCGCGGGAAGAAACTCAATATTTGACGGCATAAAAAGGTATGCAGAGGCGACGGGAGCGGCGGTAATTATCGTCAGTCACAGCATGGACGATATGGCAAAATACTGCGAAGAGCTGGTAGTCCTTTCAAAATCTAAGGTCGCGATGAGCGGAAACCGCAAGGAGGTATTCTCGAGGTGCGACGAGCTTGAGAGCATCGGACTCGGCGTGCCTCAGATAACGAGACTCGTCATGCTTTTGCGTGATAGGGGAGTCGAGATCTCGCCCGATATTTATACCGTGGACGAGGCGGAGAGAGCCTTGGCTGAACTGTTCGGAGGTGTAAAATGAACTCTATTGCACTCGGACAGTATTATCCGTCAAATTCGGTCATGCACAGGCTTGACCCCAGAATGAAGCTGATAATCGCCATCGCTTATATCGTCGCGAGCTTTCTTTGCAGAAATATATTTTCTTTTGCGTTACTGCTTTTGTCTGCCGTCACGCTGATCCTACTCAGCAAGATCCCCGTAAAGATCGTTTTGCGCTCGATAAAGGCGATAATCTTCATAATGATATTCACGGCAATACTCAATATTTTCTGGACGAAGGGCGGCGCGGACGAGCTTCTCCTGTCGTGGAATTTCATTCAGATATACACGTCGGGACTTTACAACGCGGCGTTTATCGTTATCAGAATAGTCTCTATGATAATAGGAACGAGCATTTTCCTGACCTATACGACAACGCCGATACAACTTACAGACGCGCTTGAGCAGTTATTGTCGCCCTTAAAAATTTTTCACGCGCCCGTGCATGAGTTTGCGATGATGATGACGATTGCGCTGAGATTTATACCGACAATAGTTGAGGAGACCGAAAGAATAATGGCGGCGCAGAAGGCGAGAGGAGCGGATTTCACAAACGGCTCTATCGCAAAGCGCGCCAAGGCACTCATACCCGTACTCATTCCGCTTTTCGTTTCGGCGTTCAGACGCGCGGGCGAGCTTGCAACCGCCATGACCTGCCGCTGTTACAGGGGCGGCAAGGGAAGAACGAAGCTCAATGTACTCAAATTCACCTACCGTGACTTCGTTGCGCTCTTTCTTATTGCCGCGTTTATCGCAGGTGTAGTACTCATTAACGTATTTGCGCCGGGATACTCTATGTAAGTTTGCGTGAAAGTCGCATCCGCTCAAAGGTGAGATGATCTGTTTCACGCACGAATTTTGCTTTGCAAAATTCACTGAAACTATTTGTACTGCCGCCGTGCGGCAGAATGGAGACTATGGTGCCATGAAACTGTTTTTAAAAATAAAATACCTCGGAACGAACTTTTGCGGATATCAGATCCAAAAAGACATGCGAACCGTGCAAGGGGAGCTTAACCGCGCGGCGAAAGAGCTTTTTTCCTTCGATTGCGATATCACGGGTTGCAGCAGAACGGACAGCGGCGTTCACGCAAATATGTTTTGCGTGACGGTGACTAAAAAAGGCGAGAACAGCCTTGTGACCGACATCGACATATCGAAAATACCGCGAGCGTTCACGGCGCATCTGCCGCCCGATATTTCGGTCTTTTCGGCGGAGTGGGCAGAGTCGGATTTTCACCCGAGATACGACGTGAAGTATAAGGAATATATCTACCGCATATACAACGGCGCGGTGAGAGACCCGTTTGAAGAGGGAAGGTCGCTTTACGTTCCCGCCCTCATTTCCGAACGGGCGGTTGAGAGAATGGATGCCGCCGCAAAGCATTTTGTCGGAAAGCACGATTTTTCTGCGTTCATGGCGCAAGGCTCGACCGTGGAATCGACCGAAAGGACAGTCATGTATGCCGACGTCAAAAAAGAGGGAGAAATAATCACTTTCAGAGTCGCGGCTGACGGATTTCTCTACAACATGGTGAGAATAATGGCGGGAACACTGCTCTCCGTCGCGCAAAACAAAATATCCGAGGAGGATATACCGAGTATAATCGAGTCGGGATGCCGTGAAAATGCGGGAATGACCGCCGCGGCGCACGGACTCTATCTCAATAAAGTAGTTTATTAAGGTTTTGATTTCCAAATAATCCGAAGGGAGGGCAGTGAGTTGAAAAAACAAAAGGAAACATCATTTTTGGCAAGAGTTATTTTGTTTTTCAGAGGTGTCAGAGCAAAGCTCGGCGAGCTAAAGATCTTTCGGCGTATACGCGACAGACAGAGAGCCTTGTCGCATTATTCGGGCAGCGGCTCGTGCGAGGAATCAAGGCTTTCCTATTCCTTCGGGATAGCAAAGATAATTTCAATACTCTGTCTGTCACTGCTCTTAATTATTACTCTCCTGTTCGGAAGCCGTGTAATATCCTACGACAAGGTATACTACATGTTCAAGGATATAGGCTACATAAAGTCCTTCGGTGAGGGAACTCCCGACGAGCTGAGCTTTTCAAAGCCGGTACAGAATCAGGTCTTCGGCAATTTCAAAAACGGACTTATCGTAGCAGGCGACAGCGAGATAAAGCTTTTTACCTCGACGGGACGGGTGACCTTGACCGAAGGCTCCGATTTTACGAATCCTCGTATTGAGACCTCAAAAGAGTATGCGCTGATATACGACCAGGGGAGAAATCATTTCTCAATCTATAATTCATTCGTAAGTCTTTATTCCGAGCAGACCGACTACCCGATAGCCTATGCTGATATGTCGGAGAGCGGCGCGTTTTTGATCGTCACAAAGTCAAAGATATACAACTCGGTTGTGAAGATTTACGACAGCAATTTCAATCTGCTGAGCGAGTACAGTAAAAACGACCTTGTCATATCCGCCTCTCTCTCCTCTGACGGAAGATATGCCGCAATACTCTCCTTAAATGCAAACAACGGAAGCAGTGCCGTGACGCTGAATATACTCGACTGCAAAAAGAATACCGTCATCGCATCGAACGCCTATGAAGGACTTATGCCGTACAGGTGTGATTTTCTCTCCCTTGATCGTGTTGTTATGTTTTTCGACGACTGCTTCATGATCGCAAACAGAAAGGGAGAGACCGTCCGCGAATATGATTATCCCGCGTCGGCGGAGCGTATCGATATCATGGGTGACACGTTCGCGATAATATTTTCGCAGAACGGCAAAAACGGCAAAAAGACACTTGAGGTATTCGGGAAAGACGGAAATAAATCTTATACCGACTACCTTGACGGAAGCGTGAAGGACATGAAGCTTTCGGACGGTTGCGTTTACGTCCTCGAAAGCAGGGAAATAATCAGAATAAACACCTCTCTCGGAACACGCACGGTGAGCGCGGCGGATGCCGACGGCATTAAAGTCGTGGTTTTCTCCGACGGAAAGACGGCAATCTGTTCTCAAACAAACGCAAAATACATATCATTCAATTAAAATGAAATACTTTAATGTATCGGAAAGAAGAGGTTTTTATGGCGATTTTTTTTGATATCGTGCTTTTGGCGATTTTTGTGATTACCGTGATCAGACATTTCAGTCTCGGACTTGCGTGTTCCGTCTTAAATGCCGGCAGACTGCTGTTTTCTCTTTTGGTAGCGGCTCTTTTGTGTTATCCCATAGGAGCAATATTTTATAGTTTGGGTGTGCCCTCGGCGTTTTCGGGTGTGATAGCGTTCATCGTTATTTTCGTCGTAACGCTTATTCTGTCACGGCTTTTGATAAAACTGCTCAGCAAAATAAAGATACCCGTTATTACAAAGGTCGATAAATTTTTGGGACTTTTGCTCGGTATTATACTCGGCGCGATATTTGTGTCATTTTTATCAACCGCGGTCTATACCGTGATCGAGCTTATTTCGTCCGTGAACGCCGACAGTGAGATCATGGCTGTATATGAAGACTCCTACGTCTTCAAGTTTATATATGACTTAAGGCTGTTTGACTTTATAAGAAATCTATTCTGAAGAAAGCGAAAAAACAAATGGTAATGTGTTCAAATTGCCACAAAAGGGTGGCTGTGATCTTCGTCACGAAGGTTGAAAACGGAGAGAAGACCTCACAGGGACTTTGCGTCAAATGCGCAAAGGAATTGGGGCTTCCGATAGACAATATGCTCGGGGATATCTACAACAAAATGGGAATATCGCCCGAACAGATGGAAAATATGGAAAATGAGCTTGCCGAAATGATGCCCGAGGGCGAGGACGGCGGCGCGCCCGCGATAGATTTTCCGAAGCTGTTTAAGGACAGCGGAATTATGGATACCATAAAGTCTGTTGCGGATAATATGCCCACGGGGGGCGGCGACGGGCCTAATATCGTTCCGTTTGACAAGGGTACGGGCGAGAAGGGCAAAAAAGATGCGAATAAGGGCAAAAATCAGCCTAAACAGTATAAATATCTGACGACCTACTGTAAAAATCTTACGGAGAGCGCGCGCCGCGGCAAGCTCGACCGAATAGTCGGCAGAGATAAGGAGACCGAGCGCGTGATCCAGACGCTTTGCCGCAGACAGAAGAACAATCCCTGTCTTATCGGTGAGCCGGGTGTAGGTAAGACCGCAATTGCGGAGGGGCTTGCGATACGTATTGCCGACGGAAATGTTCCGTACAAGCTTCGCGACAAGGAGCTTTTCCTCGTTGACCTGACCGCGCTCGTTGCGGGAACGCAGTTCAGAGGTCAGTTTGAGTCGCGTATATTGGGACTTCTCGCCGAGGTCAAGGAGCATGGAAACGCCATACTTGTAATAGACGAGGTTCACAATATCGTCGGCACGGGAGATGCCGAGGGAAGCGTCAACGCGGCGAATATCTTAAAGCCCGCGCTCTCTCGCGGTGAGATAAGGATAATCGGCGCGACGACTCTCAACGAATACAGAAAGTACATCGAAAAGGACTCAGCACTTGAGCGCCGTTTCCAGCCCGTTACGGTCAATGAGCCGTCGGTCTTAGAGGCGGTCGAGATGCTTCGCGGAATCAGCCACTATTATGAGGAGTTCCATAAGATACGAATTCCCGAATATATCCTTCGCTCCGCCGTCGTTCTCTCCGAGAGATATATCACCGACAGATATCTTCCCGACAAGGCGATAGACCTGCTTGACGAGGCGGCATCTAAGCTCTCGCTTTCCTCAAGCGAGCTTAACGAGTCATTTGAGATAAGAGATAAGCTCCTAAGACTCAAATCCGAGAGAGAAGAGCTTGAGGCACGTATTACATCCGACGACAAGGAGAGTCAGAAAAAATACGAGGAGATGGCAAAATTGCAGTCCGAGGAGATGCGGCTCAAGGCTCGTCTTGACGAGATTCAGGGCGTGTGTGAGTCAATAGAGCTTTCCGAGGAGAATCTTGCCGAGGTTATTGAGCTTTGGACGGGCATACCTGCCACGAATATAACCGCCAATGAGTATGAGAGAATAGACTCACTTGCCGAGCGGCTGAAAAAACGGCTTGTCGGTCAGGATGTTGCCGTCGATGCGGTTTCAAGGGCGATCAAGCGCAACAGAGCAGGTATATCTTATAAGAGGAAGCCCGTTTCATTCATTTTTGCAGGCCCCACGGGCGTTGGTAAGACAGAGCTTGTAAAGACGCTTGCTGCTGACCTTTTCGACTCGCCCGAAACGCTTATCAGACTTGACATGTCCGAATTTATGGAAAAGCACTCGGTGTCGCGCATAATCGGTTCGCCGCCCGGATACGTCGGTTACGACGACGCAGGTCAGCTTACCGAAAAGATACGCCGCCGCCCATACTCGGTCGTACTCTTTGACGAGATAGAAAAGGCGCACCCCGACGTCTTGAACATACTTTTGCAGATACTTGATGACGGCAGAATAACCGACGCGCACGGAAAGACCGTAAATTTTGAGAATACAGTCATAGTTATGACCACGAACGCAGGCTCCGAAAGACGGAGCGGTGTTGTCGGCTTTGCAAGCGACAGCACAAAGAGCGACAGTGAACGAACCGAGCGCGCGTTGGCTGAATTCTTGCGCCCCGAGTTTATAAACCGAGTCGACGAGGTCATCACGTTCCGTTCGCTCGATAAAACCGACTTCTGCAAGATTGCCGAGATCATGCTCGGTCAGCTTAAAGATACCCTCGCTGAAAAGGGAATTGCGCTGTCGTATACCGACGACGCGGTCAAGGTGATCGCGGAAAACTCATTCTCCGAGAAATACGGCGCGAGAAATATGCACAGATACATTCAGAAGAATGTCGAGGATAAGCTCGCGGAGCTTATAATTTCGGATTATAAGAGAAGCTACTCGGCGGCGCTCGTGTCAGAGAAGGACGGAGAAATAGTCGTAAATTGCATGTGATAAACTATCACAAGAAGGAAAAAACCGATGGATAGAAATTGGCATGTCCTCAAATTAAAGGAAATCGAAAGACAACTTAATACCGACCTTGAGCGAGGACTGTCGACAAGAGAAGCGAGAGTCAGGCTTGACGGCGAGAAAAAGCGCGACGGCGGAGAGCGCCGCTCGCTCTTCGTCCCTCGGAAAAGTAACTATTTTAAGGTCGCCGTGTCGCTCCTTTTGACTCCTCAAATGCTGATACTCATAGCAGTTTCGCTTTTGGCGGCGATATTCGGTGAGACGGCTACGGGCGCACTTGTTCTGCTTGTAACGCTTGTCGGGGGGGCAGTGTGCGGCGCGATCGCGCAGAATTCACAGCGTAAGCTCGATCTGATGCGAGGGTGCGCAAGTCCCTGCATGCGTGTGCGCAGAGGCGGCGGAATATTACATACCGACGGCGCAAATCTTGTCGCGGGAGATATCGTTGAGTTCTCACGCGGTGACGTTTTGCCTTGCGACGTAAGGCTTATTTCGTCGCGATCCCTCAAAGTAAAAGAGCTTATTCACACGAAGGACGGAATCCGCAACAGGATTGCAGACAAAAATCACGAGAAAAAATATTCCCCCGATGATGCGTGCAGACATCCGAACGCCGAAAATATGGTCTACGCCGGAAGCGCGGTAATTGACGGCTCAGGCGTGGCAGTCGTTGTCGGCTCGGGAGCGCAAACCTACCTTTCCGCATATTGCCGTGACGGACAGCTATCGGGCGAAATTTCAGCCGAGTTGCAGGGCAGCCGCCTTGAGCAGCTGTTGTATCAAACCGCTTTTGCCCTGCTCGGAATTGTAGCGGTGATCTCGCTTTTGGGCATTATAACGCTTGAGGAAACCTCACTGATATCGAACTTTTTGCTTCTTTTGTCGTCGGTATCGACGGTATCGATCGAGGTCTGCCGCACATGTAAAAAAAGTGTATTTTCATCATGCGTTGAAGGTCTTACAAAGAGTAAGAAAACCCAAAATGATAAAGTCGCATATGTCAGAGACATAAAAGCGCTTGAAACGCTGACGAATGTCACGGATATCGTCCTGCTTGGACGGGCGGCGTTTACCGACGGAATCTGCCACGTCGGAAGCGTTTATACTGCCGAAAAATCTTATGACGCACTGAAGTCCGAGAGCGACGAAGGCAGACGCTTGATGACGTATATTTACGCATATCTGAGAGCGGCGGATGAGAGTCGCGCGAAGACCGAGCTTGTCTTGGACGGAGTCATTGACTCGCTCTTTGATTATCTCAAAGCCTCGGGATTTGACAAAAAGGGTGCCGACCTTGTCCTGCGCTCGCTATATTTTGCCGCGGACTCATCGGGCGAGAGCGGATATGCTTGCGCCGAGACTCCCGAGAACGAATACAGAGTGCTTTTGAGTCTCGACAGAGATATTTTGTCATTCTGCAGGTATTCCCGAGGCTCCGACGGCGCGTGCGTTGAGCTTTCCGTGCGCGAGAGAGGAAAAATATACGATTTTGCGGATAAGGCGGAGAAGAAAAACGGAAAATGTCTCTTTGTCATGTCCGAGACGGGCGGAGAGACTGTTTTCGAGGGCGCGATCTCGTTGTACGAAAAGAGAGACACTCTATTTGAGACTTCGATTTCAGACCTCAAAAAAATGGGAATTCGAGTCACCGCGATGCTTCAGAACGAGGACGATTTTACCGAATTTGAGCGGATGTACGGCTCGCTTTCGGGAGAAAAGGTTGCATTTGCATCCGAATTCAAGGAGCAAAACAAAGATATCGTAAGCGAGATCGGAAATTACGGTGTATATGCCGGTTTTGCGCTTGATGAATACGCGCATCTGCTTTGTGCTATGCGTGAGCGCGGAGGAGTGATCGCAACCTACGGAATAGACGACTCTCTATATGAAGTTATGGCAAAAGCCGACATTTCCGTAAGCTGTGACACCGTAAATTTTCCGTCCGCAAAATACAGAGAGTCATCAACCGAAAAACTGCCGCACAGCGGAAGAGATACTAATATCAGATGCTCTTCGCAGACAAGGATGCTTTCAAGACTGCTCGTCCACAGAGCAAACGCGGGCGGCGGCGGACTTTCCTCGGTTGAAAACGCTATAAAAGCATCAAGAGGAGCGGTTATCTCGTCCTCTGTCGCACTGCTTTATTTTTGCGCGCTTATCTGCTCGCTGTTGCCGTTCGCACTCCTGCCGTCGATTCTCGGCATCGAGCTTTTGGGCGCGGTTCAGGCGGCGTGCATGTCACTTGTGATTGCCATTCTTTCAATATCGGCTTTTGTTGACTGCGAGCCGAAATCGCATTTCCTTTTTACACCGTGCGACCATGTGAATTTTGAACTTGATTTTATAAAGAGCCGAAAAATATCACTTATCGCGCGCGTTTTGCTGAATGTATGCTTCGTTTCGGTATTGAAGATCCTCGATGTATTTGAGGTGTTCGGCGAGCGAGCATCGTATTCCATGCCGATTTTCCTTTCGCTGATATTTGCCGCGGCGGCAGAGCTGTTCTTGATGAATTCCGAATTTTTCAAGCGCGGAGAGGGAAGACGTCTTTCGTGGGTAAAATTCCTCGCGGCGTACGGAGCTTTGCTTCTGTTAAGCGGTATAATCACGCAGGATTATTTCAGGGGACAGTTCTTCCCGAACGGTTATGGCACATTCGAGTTTATTATATTGCCCGTATATTGCCTTTTGTATTCCGCAATGCTTTTTATTATCCGAACTGCTCGTAAAAGGAGAAACAGAGATTGACTCTTTGCATATAATTACCAAAAAGGGGGTAATTTTATGCGAAAAATGTCAAGTGACGATTTTCAGTGCCTTGAGGTGATAAATCTTTGCGGCGGCGAGCGGCTCGGATTTCCGTCTGAATTTGAGTTTGATATTGATTGCGCAAGCATTTTGTCATTTACGGTCGTCAAGCCCTGCAAGGGATTTTCAATTTTCGGAGATAAAGAGGAATTTGTCATTCCTTGGTGCAAGATAGAATGTATAGGCGAGGATGCCATACTCGTAAGGCTTGATAACAGTGAATTATGTTCATGCTCAAAAGGAAAATCCAAGAAAAGACGCAAATAATTTGTAAATATTTTGTAAATAGTCAAAACGGCTATTGCAAACAAAATATTTATATGTTATAATAAACAGCGTTGTGCAGAGAATACAACGAGAAAATAATACACACACAGTACCACGTCTGCGGTGCCGGTGTTTCCTTTGCGTGATAAAGACAAAAAGGAGATTGCGCCGCCAAAGCTACTGTGGTGGAAAAACCGAAGGAGGACATTAAAATGTCTGTAATCTCAATTAAGCAGCTTCTCGAAGCAGGCGTCCATTTCGGACACCACACAAGAAGATGGAATCCTAAGATGCAGGAATACATCTTTACAGAAAGAAACGGCATCTACATCATCGACCTTCAGAAGACGGTCAAGAAGTTTGAGGAGGCTTACATGTTCGTTCGTGAGCTTGCCGCAAACGACGGTACGGTTCTTTTCGTCGGAACAAAAAAGCAGGCAGCTGAGGCTATCAAAGAGGAAGCAACTCGTTGCGGACAGTACTACGTAAACGTTCGCTGGCCCGGCGGTATGATGACAAACTTCAAGACCATCAAGAAGTCCATCGCTCGTCTCAACAGCCTTAACAAGATGGCTGAGGACGGCACATTCGAGATGCTTCCCAAGAAGGAAGTTGCTAAGCTCCAGAAGGAGATATTCGACCTTGAGAAGAGTCTCGGCGGTATCAAGACAATGGAGAGACTTCCCGACGCTATTTTCATCGTTGACCCTCGCAAGGAGAGAAACGCAGTTCTCGAGGCTAAGAAGCTCGGTATCCCGGTAGTTGCTATCGTTGATACAAACTGTGACCCCGATGACGCTGACTATGTTATCCCCGGTAACGACGACGCTATCCGCGCAATTAAGCTCATTTCTTCCGTTATAGCTGATGCAGTAATAGAAGGCAAGCAGGGCGAGCAGACGGCAGAGGCGGCTGAGGAAAAGGCAGAGGTCGAGGCAGAGGAAGACGCTGAGAACGCCGAGTCGTGATCCGGAACACATTGAAAATATCTGAAAGGAAATAGATCAAAATGGCTACTATTACAGCAAAAGACGTCGCTGCTCTTCGCGCAAAGACCGGTATCGGTATGATGGAGTGCAAGAAGGCACTTGTCGAGGCAGACGGCGATATGGAAGCGGCAATAAAGATCCTTCGCGAGAAGGGCGAGCTTAAGGCAGAGTCCAAGATGGCAACAAGAATCGCGGCAGACGGTCTCGTCGACGTTCTCGTTGAGGGAGATAAGACCGCTATCGTTGAGGTCAACACCGAGACAGACTTCGTTGCAAAGAACGAAACATTCAAAGCATTTGTAAAGAACCTTCTTAAGGTCATCATCGCAACAAATCCCGCAGACGTTGAAGCACTCATGGCGGCTGACTATGAGGGCGTAACCGTTGAAGCTAAGCTCAAAGAGCTTATTTTCCAGATTGGCGAGAAGATCACGGTTCGCCGTTTCGCAATCGTCGAGGGCATCACAAGCACATATATTCACGGTATGGGTTCTATCGGTGTTATCGTTAAGTTTGACACCGACTGCGCTGATAAGGACGGATTTGCAGAGTTTGCAAAGAACATCGCTCTTCAGGTCGGCGCATATCCTACGCCTTATCTTGACAGAGATCATGTTCCCGCATCTGTTCTTGAGAACGAAAAGGCTATCATCAAGACTCAGCTTGCAAACGATCCCAAGATGGCTAACAAGCCCGAGAAGGTGCTTGACGGTATCGTAATGGGTAAGATCGGCAAGTTCTATGAGTCCAACTGCCTTGTTGACATGGAATATGTCAAGGCTGAAGATCATGAGACTGTTGCTAAGTACGTTGCAAACACTGCTAAGGCACTCGGCGGTTCTATCAAGATTGCATCCTTCGTTCGTTTCGAAAAGGGTGAGGGAATCGAGAAGAAGCAGGACGACCTTGCGGCTGAGGTTGCAAAGCTCACAGGCGCAAACGCTTAATTTTTAAAAATAACACAAAACGCCCCGGGATTGGGGCGTTTTGCTTATTGGCAGGGGCAAATATGATAAGAACAGATTACGACGCAAAATTTATGTCTGCGGCACTTGACGAGGCTAAGGCGGCGGCACTTGAGGGTGAAATTCCCGTCGGCGCAGTAATTGTCAAGGACGGCGAGATGATCGCACGCGCGCATAATAACAGAGAAGCAACGGGCGACGCAACGGGACATGCCGAACTTTTGGCAATCCGCCGCGCGTGTGAGGTCATGGGTGGCTGGCATCTTGAAAAATGCATACTCTATGTCACTTTAGAGCCGTGTCCCATGTGCATGGGAGCAATCGTCAACTCACGGCTCGGTAAAGTCGTCTTCGGCGCAAAGGACGCAAAAGCCGGTGCTTGCGGGAGCGTAATTGACCTGCGCAATTATCCGCTCAACCACAAACCCATTGTTGAGAACGGCTTTATGAGCGACGAATGTGCAAAAATCCTCTCGGATTTCTTCAAAGAAAAACGATAAAAACAAAACGAAAAAAACAAAACGATAAAAACAGTGAGCTATTGCAAACTATTTGCAACAGCTCCTTATTATCTGTAAATAACACAATGCCTTGCTTTTTTGAAAGTTCTTGAAAGAAGGGGGTGCGGGGGAGGAAAACTTCTTTCAAGAAGTTTTCCTCCCCCGCAATCATTATTCATCGGAAAATTAAGCCTTAAGTCTTGCCTCAAGTGCTGCAAGCTCGTCGTACATCGTCTGTGGAACTCTGTCGCCGACCTGCGCGTAGAACTCCTTGATGTTCTCGACGTCTTCGAGCCAAGAAGCCTTATCGACGGTAAGAAGCTCCTTGATCGTATCGAGAGTGATGTCCTTAAGACCTTCGATGCAGATGTCCTCAGCCTTCGGAACGTAGCCGATAGGAGTGATATCGGCATCTACCTTGCCTTCGCAACGGGCGAGGATCCACATAAGAACTCTCATGTTGTCACCGAAACCGGGCCAGATGAAGTTGCCTTCGTCGTCGGTGCGGAACCAGTTAACGTGGAAGATCTTCGGAGGGTGAGGAATATTTGTTCCCATCTTGAGCCAATGTGCCCAATAGTCACCCATATCGTAGCCTACGAAAGGTCTCATAGCCATGGGGTCGCGGCGGACTACGCCGACAGCACCCGATGCGGCTGCGGTCGTTTCGCTCGCCATAATAGAGCCGACAAACGCGCCGTTCTGCCAAGAGGTTGACTGATATACGAGCGGAGCGGTCTTTGCGCGGCGTCCGCCGAATACGATAGCGGAGATCGGAACGCCCGCGGGATTAGAGAACTCTTTGGAGATGCAGGGGCAGTTTATTGCCTTTGCGGTGAAACGGGAGTTGGGATGAGCGCCGCATGTGGACTTATCCTTCTTGTCGTACTTTGTGCAGTCCCAAGGATTGCCCTTCCAGTCGATTGCGTTGCCGGGTGTGGGAGGATTGTTGTCAAGACCTTCCCACCAAACGGTGTTATCGGCAGTATTGTGAACGACGTTTGTGAAGATAGTGTCCCTCATCGTTGTGTGGAGAGCGTTGGGGTTGGACTTTTCGTTAGTACCGGGAGCAACACCGAAGAAACCGTTTTCGGGGTTAACAGCCCAGAGTCTTCCGTCCTCACCTACACGGAGCCAAGCGATATCGTCGCCTACGCACCATACCTTGTAGCCCTGCTTTGCGTAGTACTCCGGAGGGATGAGCATAGCGA
Organism: Eubacteriales bacterium; assembly: GCA_051867975.1. Classification (GTDB taxonomy): domain Bacteria; phylum Bacillota; class Clostridia; order Oscillospirales; family CAG-272; genus SVTX01. The sequence continues at coordinate 30,199 of JBJDZM010000055.1, forward strand.
GGTTTGTCTTACCGCAAGCGGAGGGGAATGCCGCGCAGATATATTTTGTCTCGCCGTCGGGATATTCAACGCCGAGGATGAGCATATGCTCTGCCATCCAGCCCTCTTTGCGTCCGAGGAAGGATGCGATACGGAGAGCAAAGCACTTCTTACCGAGAAGGACGTTTCCGCCGTAACCGGAGTTTACCGACCAGATCGTATTTTCCTCGGGGAAGTGAACGATATATCTGTTCTCCTCGTCGATATCGGCGCGGGCGTGAAGTCCCTTGATGTAGTCAGCGCTGTCTCCGAGAGCCTCAAGAACGTCGTTGCCGACACGGGTCATGATGATCATGTTAAGAACTACATAGATGGAGTCTGTAAGCTCGATGCCGTATTTGGCGAAGGGTGAGCCGACAACACTCATGGAGTAGGGAATAACATACATTGTACGTCCCTTCATGGAGCCTGTGTAGAGCTTTGTGAGCTTTGCCTTGCACTCGGCGGGATCCATCCAGTTGTTAATGTTACCTGCATCCTCTTTCTTTGACGTGCAGATGAAGGTTCTTCCTTCAACACGCGCAACGTCGTTTACAGCGGTTCTGTGAAGGTAGCAACCGGGGAGTTTTTCCTGATTGAGCTTGATCATCTCGCCCGTGGAGCAAGCCTCGGCTCTGAGTGCCTCTGCCTGTTCTTCGCTTCCGTCGATCCAGACGATTTTGTCAGGCTGTGTCATTTTAGCCATTTCGTCTATCCAATCAAGAACAAATTTGTTGTTTGTAGGTGTCATGGTTTTTCTCCTTTTTATATTTGGAATTGGTTTTTCGTGAAAGGGAAAGGCAAAACACCTTTCTCCGCCATTATATATTTTATCACAGACTTTTTCATTTTTCAATTATTTTTTTCAAATGTTTCAATTTGTTAATAAATTTTTTGTCGGAAAAAGGGAAAAATCAAAAAAACCTCTTTACAAATGAAAAAAAGTATGGTAGAATACAAAAAAGATACATTTGTACTATATTTTAACGCGACAGAGAGGTTTTTATGGAAAAACTTAAGCCGAAGGAACAAAAAGTCCTGAATTATATCAAAAATTTTAAAATGAAAAACGGATTTGCTCCGACTGTAAGAGACGTGTGCCGTGACCTCAACTATAAAAGCACGTCTACCGTTCACATGTATCTCAACCGCCTTGAGAGATTCGGATACATAAGCAAGGAGGACGGAAAGAGCAGAGCCATCACCTTCAATGACGAGGTGCCGAAGGTATCTGCCGTTCCGCTTGTCGGTACTGTTGCGGCAGGTACGCCCATTCTTGCCGAGGAAAATTTTGAGGGGTACATCGGATATGTCGGCGCAAAGACGGCAGGTGAGATGTTTGCCTTGAAGGTAAAGGGAGAAAGTATGGTCGAAGCGGGCATACTCGACGGTGATATTGTTATCGCCGAGAAGACATGCTATGCGGAGAACGGAGAGATAGTCGTGGCGATGGTCGATAATGAGGCGACGGTAAAGACCTTTTACCGCGAGAACGGTCATTACCGTCTCCAGCCCGAAAACTCGACGATGAAGCCCATTATCGTAGATGAGGTCGATATTCTCGGAAAGGTTCTCGCTATCCAGCGCAGTTATAATTAAGATATGAATGAAGATATTTTTGCAGGTATTCAAAAGCTGACATTGCTTGATTTCCCGGGGCAGGTTGCCTGCACGCTCTTTACAAGAGGGTGCAATATGCGATGTCCCTTCTGCCATAACGCCTCGCTCGTCGTGAGGGCAAACGAGCAGAAGATGTACTCAAATGAAGAGATTTTGTCTTTTCTCAAAAGGAGACGGGGAGTCCTTGACGGCGTGGCAATAACCGGCGGCGAGCCTACGCTTATGCCGGGACTTGCCGATTTTATGAAACAGGTCCGCGCGCTTGGTTACAAGATAAAGCTCGACACAAACGGAACACGCCCCGAGGTGTTGAAGAGCATAGTCCGAGGCGGTCTTGTCGATTACGTTGCCATGGACATAAAAAACTGCCGTGAAAAATACGGCGAGACAATAGGCTTTGACAGCTCCTATGACCTCTCCCCGATTGACGAGAGTATCGCTTTTTTAATGGAAGGAAATATAGATTTTGAGTTTCGGACGACAGTTTCAAAGACATATCACACACAAGAAGACATAATAAAAATCGGAAAGTGGATATCGGGAGACGAAAAATACTTTTTGCAGCAGTTTAAGGACTCGGGGGACATCATAGGCGCACAAATTGAGGGGTACGGCGAAGGGACGATGAGATCGCTTCTCGACAAAATTCTGCCTTTTGTGCCAAATGCACAACTGAGAGGGGTATGAAATTATTTATTGTGCCGAAATTTTAAAAAAGGCACAATATTTAGTATTTGGACTTGACAAGAAATACTAAATATAGTATAATTGCTTTGCGGCGCGGATGACCGGTCCGCGCCGTATTTTTCTCTTTTGACGTCTTTCCATACGGCAAAAGGGTTTTTAATTGATAAACAATTTCATACATATACAAAGGAGAGGAAAAGAAAAATGTACAATGTACAGAAACGCGACGGCAAAGTCGTTGATTTCAAAATTTCAAAGATTTCGGACGCAATCAAAAAGGCATTTGAGGCACAGGAAAAAGAATTTAACCAGGACGTGATAGATTTTTTGGCGCTGAAGGTCACCGCCGATTTTTCATCGAAAATAAAGGACGGAATAGTCTCGGTTGAAGATATTCAGGACAGCGTTGAGTCGGTTCTCGTTCAGGCGGGATACGCCGACATCGCAAAGGCGTATATTCTTTATCGCCGTCAGAGAGAGAAGATCCGCAATCTCGGAAATACCGCCCTTGACTACAAGGAGACGGTTGATAAATACCTTAAGATGAACGACTGGAGAGTAAAAGAGAACTCCACCGTTACATATTCCGTAGGCGGACTTATCCTCTCGAACTCGGGTGCTATCACGGCGAACTATTGGCTCTCCGAGATATACGACGACGAGATAAGTAACGCGCACAGAAACGCGGACATCCATATCCATGACCTCTCGATGCTTACGGGCTACTGCGCAGGCTGGTCGTTAAAGCAGCTTATTCAAGAGGGACTCGGCGGCGTTACGGGAAAGATCACGTCATCTCCTGCGTCACACCTTTCGACTCTCTGCAACCAGATGGTAAACTTCCTCGGTATCATGCAGAACGAGTGGGCAGGCGCACAGGCGTTCTCCTCGTTTGACACGTATCTCGCGCCCTTCGTTAAGATAGACAATCTGTCCTACAAGGAAGTAAAACAGTGCATACAGTCCTTTATTTACGGCGTAAATACTCCTTCTCGCTGGGGTACCCAGTCTCCCTTTACGAATATCACGCTCGATTGGACCGTACCGAATGACCTTGCGGAGCTTAACTGTATCGTCGGCGGCAAGGAAGTCGACTTCAAGTACAAGGACTGCAAGGCTGAAATGGACATGATAAACAAGGCGTTCATTGAAATCATGATCGAGGGCGATGCCAACGGCAGAGGCTTCCAATATCCTATCCCGACGTATTCGATCACACGCGACTTTGACTGGTCAGAGACAGAGAACAACCAGCTTCTCTTTGAGATGACCGCAAAGTACGGCACGCCTTATTTCTCAAACTACATAAATTCCGACATGGAGCCGAGCGATGTCCGTTCGATGTGCTGCCGTCTCCGTCTCGACCTCCGCGAGCTTCGCAAGAAGTCGGGCGGATTCTTCGGCTCGGGCGAGTCGACGGGTTCTGTCGGTGTCGTAACCATCAATATGCCCCGTATCGCATATCTTGCCGAGAACGAGGAGGATTTCTACAAGAGACTCGATAAGCTCATGGATATCGCCGCTCGCTCGCTGAAAACAAAGAGAACGGTCATCACAAAGCTTCTTGAGGAAGGACTCTATCCCTATACGAAGAGATACCTCGGAACCTTCAATAACCACTTCTCGACCATTGGTCTTGTCGGTATGAACGAGGCGGGACTCAACGCAAAGTGGATCCGCGCGGATATGACACACGAGGAGACACAGAAGTTTACAAAGGATGTCCTCAATCATATGCGAGAGAGACTCTCCGACTACCAGGAAATGTACGGCGACCTCTACAACCTTGAGGCAACACCTGCGGAGTCGACCTCATTCCGCTTTGCAAAGCACGACAGAAAGAGATGGCCCGATATCATCACCGCAACCGATAACGATAACGCGCCTTACTACACAAACTCGTCTCACCTTCCCGTAGGATACACCGAGGATATCTTCGATGCCCTTGACATTCAGGACGAGCTTCAGACACTTTATACATCGGGTACGGTATTCCATGCCTTCCTCGGCGAAAAGCTCCCGACATGGAAGAGCGCGGCTAATCTCGTCCGTAAGATAGCGGAGAACTATAAGCTCCCATACTACACGATGTCTCCTACATACAGCGTTTGCACCGAGCACGGCTATCTCAACGGCGAGGTCTACAAATGCCCTCATTGCGGCAAGACGACCGAGGTATACAGCCGTATCACGGGCTACTACCGTCCCGTTCAGGCATGGAATGACGGAAAGAGTCAGGAATTCAAGGAGAGAAGAACGTATAATATCGACCGCTCGACCGAGCTTCACCCCGAGATAAACATCGGAACCGACGGAGTCAGAACCGTCTGCGCCGTAGCACCCGAGGTTGAAAAAGCCGAGTGTGAAAGCTTAAACGGAGTTCTCCTTTTCGCGACGAGAACATGCCCTAACTGCAAGATGGCGGCAATGTTCCTTGAAAAAGCGGGAATTAAGTACGAGAAGGTATATGCCGACGAGAATATCGAGCTTGTTGAGAGGTTCGGAATAAGACAGGCACCGACGCTCGTTGTTGCGGAGAACGGCAAAGAGATTTTGAAGGCAGTAAACCTCTCAAATATCAGAAAGTATATTGACTCGGTAGAAAAATAATTTTTACCGAAAAAAGGCAACCCGTCCGAGGAATAGGGTAGAGACGGACGGGTTGCCGTAAGTTTTATGAAAGAAGGCTTTGACTTATGTATGATATAATCGTTGTCGGCGCAGGTCCCGCGGGACTTACCGCCGCGATATACGCCAGACGCGCGGACAAGAGCGTGCTTGTGCTTGAAAGAGGGACGTTCGGCGGACAGATGACGTTTTCTCCGAAGATAGAGAATTACCCGGGCTTTTGCCAGATAAGCGGAAACGAGCTTGCCGAAAAGCTCGTCGAGCAAGCACTGAATCTCGGAGCTGAAATAGACATGCAGGAGGTCATGGGTATCCGCCGCAGTGAAAGCGGAATTTTCACGGTCTCATGTTCCGATACCGACTTCATGGCGCATACCGTCATTATTGCAACAGGCTCCAAGCACCGACTGCTCGGAATCGAGCGCGAGGATGACTTTATCGGCGACGGAATATCCTTTTGCGCAGTCTGCGACGGTGCGTTTTACGTAAATAAAACGGTTGCTGTCATCGGCGGAGGAAACTCGGCGCTTCAAGAGGCGATCATGCTGTCGGACGGATGTAAAAAGGTTTATGTAGTTCAGAATCTTGATTTTCTCACGGGTGAAGAAAAGCTTGCGGCGATTTTGCGAGAGAGAGAAAATGTTGAGTTTATTTTCGGTCACACGGTCGAGGAGATACTCGGCGTTGATACCTTCGACGGAATTGTGATAAAGGACACCAAAAACAGCGAGAAAATAAGACTTGACCTTGACGGAATGTTCGTGGCGGTTGGTCAGGTACCCGAGAACGAGCAGTACCGAAATCTCGTGACTCTCTCGGACAGGGGATATATCGTGTCGGACGAAAATTGTCTCACCGAAACGCAGGGACTGTTTGTCGCGGGAGACTGCAGAACGAAGAACATAAGGCAGATATCGACCGCCTGCGCAGACGGCGCGACGGCGGCTTTGGCGGCGTGCAGATATCTTGATAAATAGAATCATCTTTCGGGTGCGAGCTTCGCACCCGTTTTGATGATAAAAAAATCAGAAAAATTACAATAATTTATGGTAAACTATTGATTTAATCTCTGTTTTATGATAGAATACTATGGTGTGATTATAACCTATACCTATATTTGAAAGGGGAACTATGTTAGAGATAAAAAATCTGACTTACAGCGTAACCGACGAAAAGAGCGGCAAGCAGGTAAAGATACTTGACGATGTAAGTCTTGAGATAAATGAAAGATTTGTTGCGGTAACAGGACCTAACGGCTCGGGCAAGTCGACGCTTGCGAAGCTTATCGCGGGAATATATAAGGCTGATTCGGGACAGATAATCCTCGACGGAGTGGATATAACCGACATGAATATCACGGAGCGCGCGAAAGCCGGCGTAAGTTTTGCTTTTCAACAGCCCGTGAGATTTAAGGGAATAACCGTCAAGGATATGATTTCGATTGCGGCAGGAGAGAAGATATCGGTCGCCGAGGCGTGCAAATACCTCTCAGAGGTCGGACTTTGCGCCAAGGAATACGTAAACCGTGAGGTAAACGAGTCTCTTTCGGGCGGTGAGCTTAAAAGAATTGAGATCGCGATGATAAATGCGCGCGGAACGAAGTTCTCGGTATTTGACGAGCCTGAGGCGGGAATCGACCTGTGGAGCTTCAACAATCTTATCAAAGTGTTTGAGAAGATGCACGAGAGGACGCATGGAAATATCCTTATCATCTCGCACCAAGAGCGAATACTCGATATCGCCGATAAGATAATCGTCATCGCAAACGGAAAAATTGCGGCGTACGGCACGAAAAACGAGATATTGCCCGAGCTGCTCTCGGCGCAGGCGGCGTGCAAATATGCAAGCGGAGGTGAGGAATAATGGCGGAAAAACAGCTTGACAGCATTAAACTCAACATTCTTCGCGAGGTCGTGGACCTTGAGGGCGTTCCCCAAGGGGCATATTCTCTCCACGTTGACGGCGAGATGTTCGGCAAAAATTCGTCGGAGAACATCATTATTGAGAAAAAAACCGATAAGCCGGGAATCGATATATACGTCAAGGCAGGCACAAAGAAGGAGAGCCTTCATATCCCCGTAATTCTGGCACAAAGCGGACTTCGTGAGGTCGTGTATAACGATTTCCATATCGGAGAGGGAGCGGACGTGCTCATTATCGCAGGATGCGGAATTCACAACTGCGGAGTTCAGGACAGCGAGCATAGCGGAGTTCACTCGTTCTTTGTCGGCAGGAACGCCCGTGTCAAATACGTCGAAAAGCATTACGGCGAGGGCGACGGAAACGGCAAAAACGTCATGAATCCCCATACGGTGGTCGAGCTTGACGAGGGCGCGTATATGGAGATGGAGACAACGCAGATAAAGGGTGTTGACTCGACAAAGAGAAAGACCGAAGCCGTCTTAAAGGCAAAATCGACTCTTATCATCCATGAAAAGATAATGACACACGGCGAGCAATTTGCCGAGACCGAGTTTTGCGTCGACCTTCAGGGTGACGATTGCGGAACACACGTCGTGTCGCGTTCGGTCGCAAAGGATAATTCGCGCCAGCTCTTTATTTCCGACGTCAAGGGCAACAGCCGCTGCTCCGGACACACCGAGTGCGACGCTATCATTATGGACAACGCATCGGTCGTTGCTGTTCCCAAGATAGTAGCAAACAACACCGAAGCGTCGCTCATTCACGAGGCGGCAATCGGAAAGATCGCGGGTGAGCAGATAATAAAGCTGATGACCTTGGGGCTTGATGAAAAGCAGGCAGAAGAAGAAATAATCAACGGATTTTTGAAATAAAAGGAGAAAGACAAATGATAAGCAATTCTATCAAATACGTAGGAGTCAATGACCGTAAAATTGACCTTTTTGAGGGACAGTACGTCGTTCCGAACGGCATGTCGTATAATTCATACGTTATCATCGATGACAAAATAGCCGTCATGGACACCGTTGACGCGGCGTTCACACATGAATGGCTTGACAATCTTGCCGAAGTCCTCGGAGAGAGGAAGCCCGACTACCTCATAATCCAGCACATGGAGCCTGACCATTCGGCAAATATAAACACATTTGCCAAGGCATATCCCGACGCAAAGATCGTATCCTCCGCAAAGGCGTTCAAGATGATGCAAAACTTCTTCGGAACCGAATATGAGGATCGCCGAATCGTCGTAGCCGAAGGTGATTCGCTCTCTCTCGGCACTCACGAGCTTCACTTTGTTGCGGCACCCATGGTACATTGGCCCGAGGTAATAGTAACCTACGAAAGCTCCGAAAAGGTACTCTTCTCGGCTGACGGGTTCGGAAAATTCGGCGCACTCGATGCCGATGAGGATTGGGCTTGTGAGGCGCGCCGTTACTACATCGGAATTGTCGGAAAATACGGTACTCAGGTGCAGGCACTCTTGAAGAAAGCGGCTACACTCGACATTCAGACCATTTGCCCCTTGCACGGTCCCGTATTGAAGGAAAATTTGGGATATTACATCGGACTTTATAACACATGGTCAAGCTATCAGCCCGAAGAAGAGGGAATCTGCATTGCGTACACCTCGGTTTACGGAAACACGAAAAAGGCGGTCTTGGAGCTTGCCGAGTCCTTGAAGGCAAAGGGCTGCCCCAAGGTCGTAGTAAACGATCTTGCAAGATGTGACATGGCAGAGGCGGTAGAGGATGCCTTCAGATACAGCAAGCTCGTCCTTGCGACCACGACGTATAATGCGGAGATATTCCCGTTTATGCGTGGGTTTATCGAGCATCTCACCGAGCGCAACTACTCAAACAGAACCGTAGCGTTGATTGAAAACGGAAGCTGGGCGCCCATGGCGGCAAAAGTCATGCGTGAGATGTTTGCAAAGTCCAAAAATATTACCTTTGCGGAAAATTCGGTAAAGATCCTTTCAGCACTCAACGATGAGAGCCGCGCGCAGATAGAGGCGCTTTCCGACGAGCTTTGCCGAGAGTATCTTGCACAGCAGGATTCGACCGCCAATAAAAACGATCTGAACGCGCTGTTCAACATCGGCTACGGATTGTATGTTGTGACCTCAAACGACGGTAAAAAGGATAACGGACTTATCGTCAATACGGTAACTCAGGTCACAAATACTCCCAACAGAATTGCGGTAACGATAAACAAACAGAACTACTCGCACCACATAATCAAGCAGACGGGGAAGATGAACATCAACTGCCTCTCCGAGGACGCTCCCTTCTCGGTATTTGAAAGATTCGGATTTCAGAGCGGAAGAAACACCGACAAATTTGCGGGATGTGAGGTCATGCGCTCGGATAACGGACTCGTCTTCTTATCGAGGAGCATAAATTCCTTTATGTCCTTGAAGGTCGAGCAGTACATTGACCTTGACACGCACGGCATGTTTATCTGCTCGGTCACCGAATCGAGAGTGATTTCGGACAAGCCGTCAATGACATACGCATACTATCACGCCAACGTAAAGCCGAAGCCGCAGACCGAAGGCAAGAAGGGCTACGTATGCAAGATATGCGGATACGTCTATGAGGGAGAAACACTGCCCGAGGACATAATTTGTCCGTTGTGCAAGCACGGCGCGGCAGATTTTGAAGAGATTAAATAATTTTCATTACCACAAAGAAAATCCGAGGCTGAGTCGGTCGACTCAGCCTCGGACTTTTCGCACAATGTAGTTTATTTTGTTATTTCTGTTTCTTCTTCTGTTTCAGCCGGCTCAGCTATTGCTTCGATCGTCTTCTCTTTTTTATCATCTGCCGGTTCGTCGGTGTGATATTGCGGGATAAATTTGGACGCAAAAACGCCCTTGTTTCGTCCGAGTATGTAGAAATATCCGATCGTCGAGAATACTACCGCGCCTACAAAGTTGACGATTAGGTCCTTCATCGTGTCAATGATGCCTATATCGAGATAACCGTTAAATCTGTATATTTCCTCACCGTTTTTAAGCAAAACCGTCTCGGTAATTTCGGGGATCTCATAAACGCTGTTAAGTCCGTCGGGATTAAAGGTCACCGTGTAAATTGACGAAACGATAAAATCCTTTTGCATATCGGTGTGGAATATCATATCCATTCCGAACTCAAAAAATTCCCAAAGTACGCCGATCGTCATTGAAAAGCAGAACGCCACGACCGCAACGAAGGTAGGGGAGAGCGTAATGTGGAATTTCGGCGAGTTATTGAGCAGGTCGATAAGGGCAAATCCGATCGCCGCCATCAGAAATCCGTTTATCGTGTGAAGCATCGTGTCCCACCAGGGGATGTAGGTATAAAAGCTTCCGATCTCGCCGAGGATCTCCGCGGCAAAAATAAAGAACAGAATGATGATTTCGAGTTCCTTGGGGAGAGTGATTTTTAAGACCTTCTCAGCCCAGAAGGGTATGTTGAACAACATGAGCGTCAAAATACAGATAAATACCGAGTGATAGTCAGCGCGCAAAATGCATGCTATCATGACGACCAGAACGATCAAACTCAAAATCGCGTTAACTATCCCTCTTTTTTTCCTCAACGACAGTTTTTTCAGTTTCATAGTAATCTCCACCTTGATACTTTTAAATACGATTTCGATAAAAAATGTTTTATCAAACAGAACAATTATATCACGGTAAAGCTAAATTGTCAATAAAAATTGTTTTTTGTCAAAACAGCCGTCATAATAGACAAAAACATTGTTTTGATTTTAGTCAATATCATTAGTTTTTCCAATTTATTATTCAACAAAAATATGTTATAATAATTAATTGGTAAAAATGAATCGATTAAATACAAGGAGACGGTATGGTAAGAGAAGATCTTAGAAACGTTGCGATAATTGCGCACGTTGACCACGGTAAAACAACGCTTGTAGACGGACTCTTGAAGCAGGGCGGTATCTACAGAGAAAATCAGGAAACAGTTACAAGAGTAATGGACTCGGACGATATCGAGAGGGAAAGAGGCATTACCATACTTGCGAAAAATACGGCAGTTCACTACAAGGACGTTAAGATAAACATAGTCGACACCCCCGGACACGCAGACTTCGGCGGCGAGGTCGAGCGCGTACTCAAAATGGTCAACGGCGTTATTCTGCTTGTAGACGCGGCAGAAGGACCTATGCCCCAGACTCGTTTCGTTCTTAAGCGCGCACTTGAGCTTAACCACAGAGTCATCGTCTGTATCAATAAGATAGACAAGCCCGACGCAAGGCTTGGCGAGGTCGAGGACGAGATACTTGAGCTTCTCATTGACCTCGGCGCGACCGATGAGCAGCTTGACTCTCCCATGCTTTACTGCTCGGGACGGTCGGGAACCGCAAACTTCACCCCTTACGAAGAGGGAAAAGATCTGACACCCCTTTTTGATACCATTCTCGATTATATTCCTGCTCCCGAGGGTGACGTTGACGGAGACCTTCAGGTGCTTGTATCCTCGGTTGACTACAATGACTACGTAGGCAGAATCGGTATCGGAAGGATCGAGCGCGGCAGAATAAAGGTAGGTCAAGAGGTTCTTATCTGTAACTACCACAAGCCCGACGAAAAGCCGAGAAGAACAAAGATCGTATCACTTTACCAGATAGACGGACTTGTCCGTGTGCCTGTTGAAGAAGCTATGATGGGCGATATTATCTGTTTCTCGGGAGCCGGGGATATTTCCATCGGTGACACGCTCACGTCAACCAATAATCCCGAACCGCTCGAATTCGTGAAGGTCAGCGAGCCTACCGTTGAGATGACCTTCTCTGTAAACACAAGCCCTCTTGCAGGTAAGGAAGGAAAGTTTGTTACCTCCCGTCAGCTCCGTGAGAGACTTTACAGAGAGCTGCTCCGGGACGTTTCTCTCCGTGTCCGTGACGGTGAGACCACCGATGAGTTTGTAGTATCAGGCAGGGGCGAGATGCATCTTTCTATTCTGCTTGAGAACATGCGCCGTGAGGGCTATGAGATGACATGCTCAAACCCGAAGGTTATTTTGAAGGAGATAGATGGTGTCAAGTGTGAGCCGATGGAGCGCGTGACCCTTGACGTTCCGAATGAATACGTCGGTGCTGTAATCGAAAAGCTCGGACAGAGAAAGGGCGACCTTATTGAGATGAACCCCTTTGGCGACCGCATGAGAATAGAATACAGCATACCTTCAAGATGTCTTTTCGGCTACCGTTCCGAATTTCTCTCTGCAACGCACGGCGAAGGAGTCCTCAACACTCTCTTTGACGGTTATCAGCCCTACCGCGGCGGAGTCATCATGAGATTTACGGGCGCGCTCGTTGCCAGCGAGGCAGGCGTGACCACGAGATACGGACTTTATAACACTCAGGAGCGCGGACAGCTCTTCGTCGGTCCTCAGACTCCCGTATATGAGGGAATGATAGTCGGTGAAAACCCGAAGAATGACGATATTGCAGTCAACCCCTGCAAGGAAAAGCACTTGACGGCGATACGTTCGGCAGGTGCTGACGAGAAGCTTCTTCTGACTCCTCCAAAGATCTTCAGCCTTGAGGAGGCTATTGAGTTCATTCAGGACGACGAGCTTATCGAGGTCACACCGAAGTCGATTCGTCTTCGCAAGAAGATACTCAATACAGAGCTTCGTATGAAGGAAATGATGAAGGCGAGACGCGCCCAAGAGGCAGGAAAATAAATTTCGGCGGCTTTTGCAAGTCCACATTGCCAAACTTGCAAAAGCCGCAATTTGCGTTTGTGCAAAGTGACATAATATGCACATAAAATGTCGAAATTTCGTTCATATTGTGTATTGAATTTTTCAAAAAAAGTGATAAAATTAATACATGAACCGTTGATGCCTTTAGAATCGCTTTGAGACTGAAGGCGGAGGGGCTCTGGAGAATCCCTTAAGTGGGTGCCGAAGGTGCAAGATCTTTGATCGAATCTCTCAGGCAAAAGGACAGAGCAGGCAAAAAAAACAAATCGTCTTTGTCTGTAAGTCATATTTCCGAGCCGCTGATGTTCATCAGCGGTTTTTTATTTTAAGTTCACAGGAGGAATCCCAAATGCAGTTTATGGAAACACTTACGCAAATCAATGATGCGATCAACACCTTCGTCTGGACGAAGACCGGCGTGTGGTTGCTTGTCGGCGTCGGAATCGTCATGACGATAATCACCGGCTGCTTCCAGATTACGCACATAGGTCTGTGGTTCAAGAATACGCTTGGAAGCCTTTTCAAGAAAAGCGTTATCGGTCACAGCAAGGACAAAAAATCTATATCTCCGTTCCAGGCGCTCTGCACAGCCCTCGCGGCAACAATAGGTACGGGTAACATCGCAGGCGTTGCGGCGGCGATAGTCGTCGGCGGTCCCGGCGCGGTCTTCTGGATGTGGCTTGCAGCCTTCTTCGGAATGATGACAAACTATTCCGAGAACGTCCTCGGCATTTATTTCCGCCGCCGCAACAAGGACGGCGAATGGTCGGGCGGTGCCATGTATTACCTTGCGGACGGTCTCGGCTCGAAAAAGGGCTTTAAGACGGTTGCAAAGGTTCTCGCAATACTTTTCGCTTGCTTTGCAATTCTCGCATCCTTCGGTATCGGAAGCATGGGTCAGGTAAACAAAATTGTGGCAAACATCGTGTCTGCTTTTGAAATAGAAGCACTCTCTTCGGTCGAAATTCTCGGCGGTGTCAATCTTTACAGCCTGATTATCGGCATCGTTATCATGATACTCACCGCCCTCATTACCATAGGCGGTCTTAAGAGAATAGCAAGCGTTGCGGAAAAGGTCGTACCCTTCATCGTCGTAGTCTTCGTGCTTGGCAGTCTGGTGGTTATCGGTGTAAACTACAACCAAATTCTCCCTGCATTTAAAGCGATCTTCGTTACGGCGTTCAAGCCTATGGCAGTAGTCGGCGGAGGAATCGGTACAGTAATCAGTAAGGTCATGACTCAGGGCTTTAAGCGCGGCGTATTCTCAAACGAGGCAGGTCTCGGTTCTTCGGTAATGGTCCACTCCAACTCATCGGTAAAAGAACCCGTAAAGCAGGGTATGTGGGGCGTGTTTGAAGTGTTTGCCGATACGATGATAGTCTGCACTATGACGGCTCTCGTCGTTCTGACATCGGGCGTTTACAATCTTGAAACAGGACTTATGGCAGAGGGACTTAACGATGCAACCCTCGTCGCAAGCGCATTCAACACGGTCTTTTCTTGGGGCAACATCGGCGAGAAGTTCGTCGCCATTGCAATGTTCCTCTTCGCGTTTACGACCGTTCTCGGCTGGTCTCACTACGGCTCTAAGGCGTGGGAATATCTCTTCGGATCAAAAACGACCATTGTCTTCAAGATAATTCACGTTATAACGGTTATTTTCGGCGCAGTGCTTACGTCCTCGCTGGCATGGGATATTTCGGACACCTTCAACGGTCTTATGATGATTCCAAACCTCATCGGCGTTATTGCCATGGCAGGACTTGTCAGAAAGATAACAAAGAACTACATAGACAGAAAAATCAAGAAAAAAGACGTCAAGCCCATCCTCTCGTATGACCCGGAAATTCAGGCAGAGCAAGAGGCAGGTCTTGACGAGGATGAATAAAGTTATTTTGAAATAAGGCAAATTATGAAACAGAATCGGGTGCAGTATGACCTTCACGCCATACCGCGCCCGATTTTTTGCGAATAAATTTTCTAATTTGATATATACAATCCCTCAAAGGAAATATATTGTGGATTTGCGGAAATATACGCAACCTGCCCGTTGTATTTTATCGCAGTGTATTTTTCGTTCTTTTCGACGACCTCAAATCGCGTACCCCTTTGGGCAAACCCAATAATGTCGAGTGACGAATCATACTCGTCATTTGTAAAGTAGTCACTCTTTGACCGAATATTTATCGTTCCGTCATATACGACCCAAACAAACGATTTATCACTGTCCTGAAAAACTACATCGGACTCATATCCGTTAAATCCACCATCCTTTATTAAGGCAGGGTAGTCTTTGTATGAGAAGCTGAAGTCGAAGACCGAGGCATCTATTCCTTCAATCGTTCCCGAGTCGGTGTACTGCCACATTCCGAGATGCTGTCCGTTTTGTTCAACATTCCATGTCGGCTCCTCGCCGTCTGCCGTGGCAGGGTATCTCGCATACCAAATCTCAAAGCGAGAGAGAGCGGTCTCGGTGTCTATGACATTATATAGCCACTCGTTGTTGACGTAAAGCCCCGTGTAATAGCCGGCGCGCTGGAGAATTGTAAAGAACTCAATGCACATTTCATTCAGGATAGCAGAGTCGATTGATTTTTGAGTCTCGTCTTCAAGGTCGAGATAGACGGGATACTCAAACTGCTTGCCCCGAAGCGCAGAGGCAACGAGATTTGCCTCAATGCTTATTTCTTCAACGCTCACAGCACGCGTGTAGAAGTAGAAGCCGACGTCGAGTCCTGCCGCGCGGGCATCCTCGTAGCTTTTTTCAAAGGTCGGGTCAATGCCTATCGCTGCGTCGCCTATCCTGATAATCACGTAGCTCACGCCCGCCGCCTTTATGGCGTCCCAATCAAGCGGAATGTAATTTCCCTCGCTGTCGGTCTTGTAGTTGTGGTGGGAGATATCTATTCCCTTAGCCAATACCTCGATGTTATTTGCATACGCATTTTCCAAAATATCACTGTAAAAGGTGTATTCTCCGCGATATATGTATTCACAATTTTTGCATGTGAAATCGGTATAGCCCATGTCGGAAAGGGTAGGCATAGTTACCTTTCTCAAAAAATCATGCCCCGTGGGAGAGGTGATTATCGAATAAGTATCTCCACACGCGCAGGCGAACCTTTCTTCGCCCGATTCCGTGCATGTAGCAATAGAGAGTACCTCTTTTTCATATTTATGTCCCGTGGGAGGAGTAAAACTCGTTTTATATGTATAATCGCAGTTTTGACATGAAAATTCGGTATATCCCTGTTCAAGACAGCTTGGCAAGACGGTATTTTCGGAGAAAACATGTCCTGTTGCTTGTATATAATCCGAAACATATGAATATTCGCACACATAGCAGATATATTCCTTATAACCCTGCTCGGCGCAGCTCGGGGCATATTCGACTGACGACATTTTATGTCCGAGCGGTGCGGTCTGCTCGGAATTAAAGGAGTATGAGCAGACAGAGCAGGTGTGCTCGGTATATCCGGGCTCTGTGCATGTGGGCGCATAAACCGTGTCTTTATAAGTATGTCCCTTTGCGGAGATATAGTCGGAAATGTATGAATAACCGCAATCGCAGGTATATTCGGTGTATCCCGACTCGGTGCAGGTAGGTTCAACGGTATTTGAGGTCATATTTTCGTGTCTGCACTCGCCGTCGCACGAAGCAAAAGTCAAAATCAATAAAAATAATGAAATAAAGTATAGTATTTTTTTCATATCGATTTTCAGGTGAATTTATTTATTCAATTCTTCGTAAATTTTATTTGAAAGATTGCAGAAATCAGCTACCGTCAGCTTTTCGCCCCTTATGTCGGGCTTGTGACCGCAGGAAACTATTATTTCGGTAAGTTTTTCCTTGCTTATCTCGGGAAATCCGGTCGAGAGGGAATTGGGGAGAGTTTTTCTTCTCTGTTCAAAAGCGGCTTTGATCGTTCTGAAAAAGAGCGGCTCGTCTATGGGTTGTACCGGCTTTTCCTTCCATAAGTCAATGCGCACGACCGATGACGTCACCTTCGGGGGCGGCATAAATCTGTCGGCACTTACGGTAAAGAGCATTTTTGCCTCCCCGTAGTAGTCGATCGCCGCCGTTATCGCTCCGCAGTTCTTATTTCCCGCGCCCGCAGCAAGACGTTCCGCAACCTCGGTCTGAACCATGACCGTTATGCTGTCAAATGGGAGCTTCGATTCAATCAGCTTCATAAGTATCGGAGTCGTGATATAGTAGGGAAGATTTGCGCAGACGGCAACCTTGCCCATCTCAAAATACGGAGCGAGTGCGGAGCCGAGGTCTGCTTTCATGATGTCCTCATTGATAACGGTGACGTTTCTGTATTCGTCAAGCGTGTATTTGAGGACGGGAATAAGTCCCGAATCGATCTCAAAAGCGACGACGCGCGAATATCTCTCGCAAAGCTCGCGGGTCATGCAGCCGATTCCGGGACCTATCTCAAGGACGGTGATGTCCTTGTCGTCGTTGCACGCATCGGCGATGTCCTCGACAGTCATATTGTCGGTCAAAAAATTTTGCCCGAATTCCTTTTTAAAATTAAGACCAAACATGTCCATGACCTGTCTTATGGTCTTGGGGTTACATAAATCAAGCATTATTTTCTATTATCCTTTTTTGGGTATTTGTAATCAAAGCCCTTTTGTTCCCGGGGCTTGTCCTTCCGCGGAGCATTGTTTTGAAACTCAGCGGGCTTGAAGAACTGATAGAGATTGCAGGGAAGCATGCCGTTGTAGAGCTTTTTGACCTTGTCAGCACGTCTGCCGTATAACCTTTCAAAGTATTCGCATGACGTGATCACGTAAATGTGCCACGGCTCAAATTTTTTAAAGTTCTTGCCGATTTCACGGTATAATTGTTCGATTTCGCGCATCTCGCC
>JBJDZM010000056.1:0-10492 GCA_051867975.1 Eubacteriales bacterium
CTCACTGAGAAAGTGATTTTTTCGCTTATCCTTTCAAAGCAAAAGATATCAGCGTTCGTCTAAGAGTTCGAGCCACTGCACGAACCCTCACTGAGAAAGTGATTTTTTCGCTTATCCTTTCAAAGCAAAAGATATCAGCGTGCGTCTAAAAGTTCGAGCCACCGCACGAACCCACACCGAGGAAGAAAAATTAAAAGTCAAAAATCCTCTGAGATAAAGAATGAATGTGCCGTGTAGCGGCGGGAGCAAGCCCCCGCCCTACGATGCACGAAGGGACACACTACTTAAAACAGACAGAAAATCGGTAAAAGAGCTTCACTCCCAGCCGTAGGGCGGGGGCTTGCTCCCGCCGAAAAACCAAAAACTCATGCCGAGAAGTTGGACTTTATTTATCCGATTTCCAAAGCAAAAGATATCCGCGGACGATTAAGAGTGAGAGCATATGCACCGTGAGGTCGAACTGAATCAAACTCAATTTGGTGCAAACCGCTCCCTGCAAGCAGGGAGTCCGAGTCACGTTTTAAAGCGAATGGCACGAACCGAACAATAGTCAGTTGCGCCTCACGGCAAACGCGAAGCCTTTTCATCCGCATCCCGTGCGACACGGTAAAATCAGCATCACCTATTTCAATAGAAAACGCTCCAAAATGAACCTCACCAAACGCGCTCCGCAGGAGCGCAGGAGAGGGGGGTTCTCAGGGGCGGAGAGGATTGCAAAAAATTCGGCATAAACGCCGAATTTCAGTCGTCAATCCCATTCGCCGAATTTTGAAGCACCTCTCCCCCTTGAGCGGCTTTCCTTTGGTTACTTTCCTGCAGCTGATGGCAGGAAAGTGACATCTAAACCCATAAGCAACCTTCCTTTGGTTACTTTGCTGCAACCTATGGCAGGAAAGTGACATCTAACCCCATAAGCGACATTTCTTTTCGTTCTTTTCTTGTCACCGATGACAAGAAAAAACAACCGCGATAAATACACAGAAAGGAGAAAGACATGACCACCGACATTTACGCCCAAACGGGCAGAATCTTCGACATTCAGCGGTACTCTTTACACGACGGTCCCGGAATACGCACAATTGTCTTTCTCAAGGGCTGCTACCTGCGTTGCCGCTGGTGCTGTAACCCCGAATCCCAAGAATATCATATCCAGGAAATGACTCGCGCAGGCAAACGCGAGATAATGGGACGTGACGTCACCGTCGGCTCGCTTATGGGCGAGCTTAGTCAAGACCGCAGATATTACGAGAGGAGCGGCGGCGGAATCACCCTCTCGGGCGGCGAATGTATGGCTCAACCCGACTTTGCCGAAGCACTGTTACGCGCATGCCACGACTACGGCTTCACTACCGCCATTGAAACGACCGCATTCGCAAACCGCGACACGGTCGCAAGGCTTCTTCCCCACGTCGATTACTTCTTAATGGACATAAAACACATGGACAGCCGAAAGCACGAGGAATTCACTGGCAGACCGAACGAGCAGATACTTGAAAACGCAAAATTCATCGCCCAAAACGCAAAAAGTCTCACTATCCGTGTCCCGACCGTCCCGACGTTTAACGCAACGCCCGACGAGATCTCGGCAATAGCCAGATTCGCATCAAGTCTCGATGGCGTAAGAGAATTGCACCTGCTCCCATACCACCGCTTAGGTCAGGACAAATATGCAGGTCTCGACAGGCCCTACCTCATGGACGGCATCGAACCGCCGACAAATGAGCTTATGGCAGAACTACTCAAAGTCGCAAAAAGAGCCGCTCCGAATCTCCACGTTCAGATTGGCGGCTGAATTAAACTCGATATCAACGAATAAGCTATAAATAGCCCATATGCTATCCCATATAAAAAAATTCTGAAAGTTTGAAAGATTTTCTAAAAAAATATTTCAAAACAGGTATTAATATGTCAAATTCATTTGAATATCAGGACAAAATGCGAATAGTCCAGGAGCTTGTCCCGGGCCGTCAGATAACATTGGCGCACATAATCGCCAACCCCGACCCGACACTCTATCAAAAGCTCGGACTCGACCCAAAGCTCGACTACGAAAAAGCCGCAATCGGCGTCCTGACCGTCAGCCCCGCCGAAACCGCAGTAATAACGGCAGATATCGCCCTCAAGTCCTCGGGCGCTGACCTAGGGTTCGTCGACCGCTTCTCGGGTACCCTCATAATCACAGGCAAGGTAGCCGAGGTCGAAGCCTCCTTTACCGCAATTACCGAGTACTTCAGAAACACTCTGAAGTTTACCGTCTGCGAGATGACTCGCACATAGAAGGGATGCGAAGGGGACGCGAAGGGGATGCGCTTTCCACCTTTCTTGAAAGAAAGGTGGAGCCAAAGAACTTCCAATAGATTAGTTGATTATTGCATGGTTTTGTCTGGCTAAACCGTATAGTATTATCATAAAGCCATGCTCCCTTATCGCCGTGAAGTCACCTTAAAATCTCCACGTTTTGAAATTTATTACCGTAAAGAGTTCAATAAAACTACAGGAAAGTTTTTGGAATTCTCAAAACCTTTTTTCAAAAAGGTTTTGAGCCGTCGGAGACAAAGACGAAATGAAAAAATTGATACTGATGGGCAGAGTCGCGGCGGGCAAGACCACGCTGACTCAAGCACTCAAGGGCGAGCAGCTGCACTACTGCAAAACCCAATATATAAACTATATGGACACAATAATCGACACGCCGGGCGAATACACCGAGGTGCATACGCTCGCGGCGGCACTCGGTGTCTACTCATACGAGGCGGACGTTATCGGGCTTGTGATAAGCGCAAACGAGCCGTTCTGTGTCTTTCCGCCAAACTGTACGCACCACGTCAACCGCGATGTTATCGGGATAATTTCGGGAATCGATAAGCCCGACGCAAATATTCCGCTCGTCGAACGCTGGCTTGAAAATTGCGGCGTACAAAAAGAAAAGATGTTTTACATAAGCTCCTACACAGGCGAGGGGCTTGACGAGATTATTGCATACCTCAACGAATAAACTTTACGGAGGCAAACCAATGTCCTTAACAAAGACGATCTGCTTTGCGAACAACAAGGGCGGAAGCGGAAAATCAACCACCTGCGCAAACGTCGGATATTCCCTGTCAACTCTCGGCAAGCGAGTTCTGCTTATCGACGCCGACATGCAGATGAACCTGACCTTGCAGTTCTTTGACGACGAACAGTCGCTTGAAATGGCAAAGGGGCAGAAAAACATCTATGTCGGAGTAACCGAACAGCGCGACCTCATAGACTATATAAAGCCCACGGAGTACGAAAACCTTGACCTCATTCCCTCGTCAACCCTGATGAGCGGAATAGAGTTCCAGCTCTTTACAAAGTGGCAGAGAGAGTTTATTCTCCGTCAGGGGCTGAAAAACATAAAGGACTCGGGCAAATACGACTATATTTTAATTGACGCGCCGCCCACGCTCGGTTGTTGGGTAATGAACATCATGTGCGCGTCGGATTTTCTCATAATTCCCGTCGAAGCCTCGCCTTGGGGACTCTTCGGACTTGCCAATATGTTTGAATTTTACGAGCAGGTCAAGCTTATCTCCCCCTCGCTCGAACTCATGGGAATAGCGATAACCAAGGCAAGCGAGCGCAAAAATTACTTTAAGCAGACGGTCGAAACGCTGTCGTCGCTTGAAAACGTCAGACTTTTTGAGTCAATAATCAGAATTGACTCAAACATCGAATGGTCACAGGACAACTCAAAGCCGGTTATGGTCTATAAAAAGTCCAGCCGTGCCGCGCAAGAATACATGGAAATGGCAAAGGAGATAGAAAAATATGCCGATAGGTAAGGACAGTATCACAAAAAGAGTAGCAAAACCGACTGAAAAGGCAGTCGAATCCAAGGAAAAGAACATAGCTCCCGAATTGGTCGCAACGACCGCAGCAGCTCCGACTGCACAGAAAGCAACCGGTACTTCGACAAAGAAAACAACGGCGGCAAAAACAACAACGGCGGCAAAAAAGACTGCGGCGACAGCATCGAAGCCGTCAACTGCAACTAAAAAGGCAACATCGACCGCCAAAAAGCCTGCCGTCAAGACAGAGACTTTGGTCGATACAACCGTTCTCGGCAACGTCTCTCCCGAAACCGTCAAGGCAGTTACGGGACACGAGGAGAACAGAGGCGTTGAGAAAACACAGATAGGCGATAAGATGCCTGTGCATCTCTTGTAATTCAACAATAAATTTCGTGTATAAAAAACAAGGTTTTTCGTTTAAAGCCTTGTTTTTTCTTTTATATAATATTGGGTATAATACTTTACCATTGTGTCAGAGAACATTTTTGCCTCAGAAAAATCTTTTGCTTCAGAAAAAATTTTCACCTTAGATTTTTTTATTTCCCTATTGACAACCAAATCGTTTCGTGCTATAATACGAATAACAATTGAACAATTATTCAATTATCGTTTGAAAGGAGCATATTATCATGTATGAGAAGGAAAGCGTGCCGCTTTCTGTGGCGCATGAAAAGGAAAGTATACCGCTTTGCGTGACGCATGAGACGCATCACGAGGTCATCGACCGCATAGAATTACCCGACGACGAGCATTTTTTCGACCTCGCCGAATTCTTCTCGGTAATTGGCGACAGCACCCGAATAAAAATTCTCTACCTGCTTTTTGAGGGAGAGTTGTGCGTGTGCGACATCTCCGAAAAGCTCTCGATGAGCATGTCCGCCATCTCGCACCAATTGCGCGTGCTTAAAAATACACGCCTTGTCAAATACCGCAAGGTCGGCAAATCGGTGCTGTATTCCCTCGACGACGACCACGTCAAGACGATAATCAACATGGGCGTTGAACACATCAGCGAATAAATATTTCTACGAAAGGATTTCACCATGAAGAAAACATTTAAGCTTGAAGAACTCGACTGCGCGCACTGCGCGGCGAAAATGGAGACCGCGATCGGGAAAATTGACGGTGTTATTGAAGCAAAGGTCAGCTTTATGACCCAAAAACTCAGCATTGAAGCCGAGGAAAAAGACTTTGAGACAATACTTAAAGCGGCGCAGAAGGCAATCAAGAAAATTGAACCCGACTGCCGCCTGATAATCGAATGATATGAGAAAAAGAGACAGAAATCAGCTTGCGCGGATAATCATCTCGGCAGTCCTGCTCGCGCTCTCCGTCGCGACCGAGCATTTTTGGGGCTTCCCCATTTCCCTTCCGCTCTTCGGATTTGACATTTTTCCGCTCCTTGTCTACCTCATCCCCTACGCACCCGTAGCCTACGCCGTGCTTTGGAGTGCTTTGCGCAACATCGCTCACGGTCAGGTCTTCGACGAAAATTTTTTGATGTCGATTGCAACGCTTGCCGCATTCGCCACGGGAGAGTACGCCGAGGCGGTGCTTGTAATGCTGCTTTATCAGGTCGGCGACCTTTTCGAGCATATAGCGGTCGGCAAGAGCCGACAGTCTATAAAAAGCCTGCTTTCGATCCGCGCCGACACGGCATTTGTCGAGCGAGAGGACGGCACACTTTGTGAGATCGACTGCGAGGAGATAGCGGTCGGCGACATAATCACGGTCAAGGCAGGCGGCAAAATTCCGCTTGACGGCGTAATTGTCGAGGGCAGGAGCGCGCTCAACACCGTAGCACTTACGGGTGAATCGCTCCCCCGTTCGGTCGAGGTCGGCGACGAGGCGCTGAGCGGTTGCGTAAACGAGGGCGGCATACTCAAAATCAGAGTCACAAAGCCCTACGGCGAGTCAACCGTCTCAAAGATTTTGGCGCTTGTCGAAAGCTCCGCCGAAAATAAGTCAAAGAGCGAAAATTTCATAACGAAATTCTCACGCATATACACCCCTGCGGTCGTAATATCCGCCCTGCTTTTGGCAGTTTTGCCTCCTCTCTTTACAGGTGTCTCGGACGGCGAGGTCTGGCGCGAATGGGTGATGCGCGCGATGACGTTCCTCGTAATTTCCTGCCCCTGCGCGCTCGTCATCTCGGTGCCGCTCTCCTATTTCGGCGGAATCGGCTCGGCATCAAAGCGCGGAATACTGATAAAAGGCTCAAACCATCTTGATGCACTCTCGCACTGCTCGACCGTCGTTTTTGACAAGACCGGAACGCTGACACGCGGCATTTTCTCGGTCACGGACGTGCAGTACGGCGACGGATGCGACGAAAAATCACTTCTCTCGCTCGCACTTGCGGCGGAAAAATACTCAACCCACCCGATAGCTGCGGCAATACGCAAAAAGTGCGAAGAAGACGGCATCAGTCCGTCCGAAAACGTCACGAACATAGAAGAGCTTTCGGGATTCGGCGTGAGGGCTGTGTGTGACGGCAAAATTCTGCTCGTCGGTAACCGCCGCCTGATGCAGGAAAACGGCATAAAGTTCGAGTCCTCCGACCTCGGCGTGTCAATATACGTCGCCCTCGGCGGCAGTTATCTCGGTTCGATCACCCTCTCGGATATTCCGAAGGACAACGCGCGCGAGTCTATTTCGGCGTTGCGCTCATGCGGAATAACCAACACGGTCATGCTGAGCGGCGACAAAGAGAGCGAAGCTGAGCGAGTGGCAAGATCGCTTTCCCTCGACTCATACCGCGCCGAATTGCTCCCTGCCGATAAGGTCAGCTCACTTGAGGGCATCATGAAAGACTCCCGGGGACTCTGCGCCTATGTCGGCGACGGCATCAACGACGCGCCCGTGCTTGCGCGCGCCGATGTCGGAATAGCCATGGGCGGACTCGGCTCGGATGCCGCCATTGAGGCTGCGGACGTCGTGATCATGGACGACAAGCTCGAAAAGATAAGCGATGCAATCAGGCTCTCCAAACGCACGCGCCGTATAGTGATTCAAAATATAGTCTTCGCCCTGACAGTCAAGGCAGTGGCACTCATTCTCGGCGCGCTCGGTCTTGTCGGACTCGCCGTAGCAGTCTTCGCCGACGTCGGCGTTGCGGTGATAGCGATTTTGAACTCAATGAGAAATCTGAAATAAAATATTTTGTACTCGATAATGGCAGGACACAGCGATAACCTCTGTCCTGCCCTTTATTTGCTTTTGATCGTTTGCTTGCGGCGACAAAATCTATCCTTCATATCGATTTGCTTTTATCGTTCGTTCGCGGCGGGAGTCAAGCCCCCGCCCTACGGCTGAAAGTGACGTTTTCCCCTTAATTTGAGGTTAATCCTTAATCGCTCGATAAAAACATATTGGTTTGCTTTTAATCGTTTGCTTGCGGCGACAAAATCTATCCTTCATATCGATTTGCTTTTATCGTTCGTTCGCGGCGGGAGTCAAGCCCCCGCCCTACGGCTGAAAGTGACGTTTTCCCCTTAATTTGAGGTTAATCCTTAATCGCTCGATAAAAACATATTGGTTTGCTTTTAATCGTTTGCTTGCGGCGACAAAATCTATCCTTCATATCGATTTGCTTTTATCGTTCGTTCGCGGCGGGAGTCAAGCCCCCGCCCTACGGCTGAAAGTGACGTTTTCCCCTTAATTTGAGGTTAATCCTTAATCGCTCGATAAAAACATATTGGTTTGCTTTTAATCGTTTGCTTGCGGCGACAAAATCTATCCTTCATATCGATTTGCTTTTATCGTTCGTTCGCGGCGGGAGTCAAGCCCCCGCCCTACGGCTGAAAGTGACGTTTTCCCCTTAATTTGAGGTTAATTCTTAATCGCTCGATAAAAAAACACAATATTTAGATGGAAGTGCGTACCGTCAAACCGTAGGGCGGGGGCTTGTCTCCCGCCGTTCTCGACAATGATTTTTACGAACAGGAGAGTCGCATACCGCCAAACCGTAGGGCGGGGCATGTCTTTCGCCGAGAACATTAATTCTCGTTTGTATTCACGGCTGTAAAAAACTCTATTACTATGTAAATCAAAAAGCCGATCTGTCGAAAGGCATATCGGCTATCCTTTTTTATTGACAAAAGCCGCCATACACAAGGCGGCTTTTACTTTTCTACCTCTAAATCTTCCGAACGGAAAATCTCGTCATCCAAAAACTCGGTAAGAGGCATACCAAAACCTCTTGCAAGCATGATTACGGTACTCAAGGTTACCGTTTTGTTCCGTCCGTTCATTATACATTGCATGCTTCCGTGTTGTATTCCCGATTCCTGCTCCAATCGATATTGGGACATATCCTTTTCCCGCAACAGCTTGGAAATTCGCTTTGCAACAGCGTCATTAACAGTCAAGTTGATACCCCCGATAAGAAGATTTAACTCCGTAGATTCACCTACATATATATTTTATCAAGAAACTGAAAAAAATATAAGAAGGTATGCCTACATACTCTTGACATTTTTGCTGAAACGTGATACAATATGTAGGTACACCTACATAAAAGAAACATGACTACGGTAATTTGTTTTTCCGGACACGCTTCAAGGGTAAAAGCCTCTATCAAAAAACAGTCGGGACACCGCGGCAAGCTATGTCCTGCCCTTCTTCACCCCGGGCGAAAAATTTCCGGAAAACTATTGCAAAGAAACAAAAAAGGTGATATAATAGCATTGCCAAACTAATTTAATATTGCAAAAAGCGTATCATTTTCTGCACGGGGTAACTGTGTCTTCTCTTATTCCGCAAAAAAGGACGAATTTGATAAAATGCAAATTCCACCTTTTTTGCTTGTGAGAAGATACTCATTTTGCAATAGATTAGTTTGGCGACTATCGGAGTTTGCGTTTTTGTGCGCTGACTTCGGTTGGCGCACTTTTTTTATTAGATTCATTTTTAGGAGGAAAAGAAAATGAAAAAAGCTCTATCCCTGATCCTCGCATTGACACTGATTTGCGGTGTTTTCTCGGCGTGCGCTGAAATTCAGTCACCGCCGGAAACGACAACACAAGAAAAAGTGACAAATGTTGAGGAGACGACAACCGTTGAAGAGACAACGACTGTCGAAGAGACAACAACCGTCGAAGAGACAACAACCGTCGAAGAGACAACGACTGTCGAAGAAACGACGACCGCTGAAGAGTCGACAACCATCGAAGAAACAACAACTGTCGAAGAAACAACGACTATTGAAGAAACAACGACTATTGAAGAAACAACGACTATTGAAGAAACAACGACCGAAGAAACGACTGAATCTGTCGGCTCGGTTGGGCTTGCGTATGAGGTCAATGACGACGGAAGGACCTGTACTATCACGGGCATCGGAACTTGCACCGATACAGATTTGGTTATCCCAAGCAAGATCAACGGATATAGCGTGACGAGTATAGGCGATTATGCGTTCTACCATTGCTACGGACTTACGAGCGTAACAATCAGTAACAGCGTGACGAGCATAGATGGTGGTGCTTTCTACGGCTGTCAGAGCCTCGCAAGCGCCATCATTCCGGATAGCGTTACGAGTATAGGCGAGATGGCTTTCTACGGTTGCAGTAGCCTTGCGAGCGTAAAAATCCCCGACAGCGTGACGAGTATAGGCGACTTTGCATTTGTAGAGTGCGATGAACTGACGAGCATAACGATTGGTAAAGGTGTAACGAGCATAGGCGAGGCAGCATTAGTAGATACCGGCTTGACGAGTATCACGGTTGCCGATGAAAATCCCGTTTACCATTCATCCGGTAATTGTCTGATTGAAACATTGTCAAAGACACTTATCGCAGGATGCAAAAACAGTGTCATTCCAAATGACGGAAGCGTTACAAGCATAGGCGAGTATGCGTTTGCAGAGTGTCCCGGCTTGACAAGCATTACAATTCCCGACGGCGTTATAAGCATAGGCAAATGTGCGTTTCAATATTGTGGCGAATTGACAAGTGTAACGATCGGCAATAGCGTAACAAGTATAGGCAAGTATGCGTTCTCCGGTTGCTCCGGACTTACAAGCGTAACAATCGGTAACAGCGTGACAAGCATAGGAGATTATGCGTTTGCAAGTTGCTCCGGTCTTACGAGCATCACAATCCCCGACAATGTGGCGAGCATAGGCGACGGGGCGTTCTACGATTGCTCCGGTCTTACAAGTATAACAGTTGATGCAGATAATACCGTTTATCATTCGGCAGGTAACTGCATAATTGAAACAGAGTCAAAGACACTTATCGCAGGGTGCCAAAACAGCATTATTCCCGATGACGGTAGCGTGACGAGCATAGGCGAGAGTGCGTTCTACGGTTGCTCCGGACTTGAGAGCGTAACGATCCCTGACAGTGTGACGAGCATAGGCGGGCATGCGTTCTATGCTTGCTCCGGGCTTATAGACATCACAATCCCAAACAGCGTGACGAGCATAGGGGAGGATGCATTCCGATCGTGCGATAGCCTTTCGAACGTAACAATCGGTAACAGCGTGACGAGCATTGGCGAGGGGGCGTTCGCATGGTGCTACAGCCTTACGGACATCAGCTTCACAGGCACAAAAGAACAATGGAATTCTATCAGCAAGGGCTATGATTGGGACTACAGCACCGGCGACTACACGATTCACTGCACCGACGGTAATCTATCATTCGGTGAGGATGCACCCGATGAAGAAGGCA
>JBJDZM010000057.1:0-2387 GCA_051867975.1 Eubacteriales bacterium
GCCGCCTTTTGAGAAAAATTGCAAACACGCTTTGCGTGATTTGCCCGAGTTTTCTGCGAAAACTCTGCGGGCGAAAACTTCCCTGAGACATCGCCGTGGGGTTTGTCAGTAGTCTGACCCTTTTTTCAAAAAGGGTTTCCCTAAATCCTCAGCGCAAACTAACTACCAATCCACAGCACAAGCTAACTATTTACCGCTTATCAATCTCTCCCGCCCACAAAAAGGCGTATTTTGCGACGATTACCGCTATAATTTCGTTGATAATTGCCGCCGCGACGATCGTACCCGAGACAATATTTGCGAGTGAAGGATCGAAGGAAGAGAGGGTAGTCGTTGCGATACCCGTAAATATGAGGGAGACACCCGAATGGGGGAGCAAGGTAAATCCGAGATATTTTGTAACGACCGGCGGGGCTTTGGTCAATCTTCCGCCGAGATACGCGCCCCCGATTTTTCCGACTGCCCTCGACAGGATATAGACGGCGGTGAAGATTCCAGCGCCGGCAAT
Source organism: Eubacteriales bacterium (assembly GCA_051867975.1). Classification (GTDB taxonomy): domain Bacteria; phylum Bacillota; class Clostridia; order Oscillospirales; family CAG-272; genus SVTX01. The sequence continues at coordinate 509 of JBJDZM010000057.1, forward strand.
CAGTCTGTAGTCGAGCGGCATACCGAGATTAACGATGACGATGACGAGAGACAGATTCAAGAGCGGTCGGTAGAGCTTTAGCGTCTCGGCAAGCTCTTCTTCGGGAACGAGATTGGAGACTGTCGCGCTGAAAGCCATTCCGATAAGCAGATAATTAAGCGTGAAGGAGTGGAAGATATAGAAGTCAATTAAAAATCCGCCGAGTGAGGAGAGCAGAAGAAACAGAATCAGAAGGCAAAAACGAACGCCGTTTTTCTTCACGGTCTTTATCAAGACCGCGCATAAAAGACCGAAGGCAATTCCGATCACAAACGGCAAGAGTACCATGCCGACTATTCTGAGCGGTGAGACACCGACACCGCCTTTTGTTCCGCTGACTATCGAAATCACGGTAAAGAAGACAGCCACGCCGATAACGTCGTCAATAGCCGCAAGCGGAAGCAGAGTTTTGGTCACGGGACCGCTTGTGTGATATTCATTTATAATGGACAGGGCGGGGGCAGGGGCGGTCGCAAGCGCAATTCCGCCGAAGACAAACGACAAATAAAGAGGTATATTCGCTATGAAAAATACCACCGCGAACGCGGCACTGACAAACAGAAAGGTTCCGATCGACTGAATAAAGGTGATGCCGATAATTTGCTTGCCCGACTTTGCGATTTTTTTGAAGACGATCTCGCGGCCGATCATCACGCCGGCAAAGCACTCAAATATTTTTATTGCCACCTTGTACCATACCGATTCGGTGATATCGAGGGTTACGACCTCTGCAAGATAGGGACCGAAGACGATACCCGCGATAAGCCATCCGAGAATGGCAGGGAGTTTAAATTTTGAAACCGCCTTTCCGCAAACAAAAGCGGCGCAGAGAATAGCGAAGATACGCAAAAGTCCAATTACCATAATACATTCACCAACCTATCGATAACTCCGCTCGGAGTTATTTTTTCATTACATATTTTTTCTAAAGCGCCGTTTACGATGACGCGAAGGGAGAAGCCTTCCTCTTGTGAAATTCCGTCGGGCAAGGACGATAGTATTATCGCCCACAGGCTGTCATTTTCTTCTGCCGTGTACGAGAATATGGCATCGTTGAGCTTATATTTGTTGAAAATGTCACAGCCCGTCATCGATTTTGCGTCAAGGTAGAGGGTGAGCAGCTCTGAATGCGAGGCGGGGGAATTTTCCGCCGCCAATCGGCTTGCCTGCTCCTTGGCATCGGCATAATATCTTTGATACAGGGCAAGGGCGAGGGCTTCCTTTGTGGGAAAAAATTTGTAGATCGTCTTCTTTGAAATATTGAGCTTTTCAGCCAGGGTGTCAACCGAAAAGCGCAAGCCTTCACGTCGAAGACTCTCAATTGATTCGCGGATAATGCGCTCTTTCATGCGGAAACGAAATCTCCTTTTTTTGTTTCCATTATATCACCCTGAATCGATTTTGTCAAGTAAAAAAAGGCAGATGGCGGCGAATTTGCGTAAAACGGCGGCGAAATTGCGTAATATGGCGGCGAATTTGCGTAAAACGACGGTGAATTTGCGTAAAACGGCGGCGAATTTGCGTAAAACGGCGGCAAAATTGCGTAATATGGCGGCGAATTTGCGTAAAACGGCGGCGAAATTGCGTAATACGACGGTGGACTTGGAATGGAATTGGTGCATAGCCTCAAAACCGTAGGGCGAGGGCTTGCTCTCGCCGCAAACGAACGGTTTGGAATGACAATATTTCGGAAAAATCATTTGTTGAAAACGGCGGGAGACAAGCCCCCGTCGCGACAAACAAATCAAAACCAATCATCATTTGATAGATTTGCGCTACAGCAATCCGTAGGGCGGGGGCTTGCTCCCGCCGCAAACGAAGGACTTAAAATGACAACATT
>JBJDZM010000058.1:0-9938 GCA_051867975.1 Eubacteriales bacterium
ACGGAGTTTTTCCCGCAAAGCACACAGTACGAATATGCCGAGAATGTTGAGTTTGAGGTCTATTCGTCCGAAGACACAACCGATCCGAATTATCAGTGTGAGATTTGGATCGCAGTGAATGAAAAAGCGCAGTGACGGAATCGAAGACAGCAGGATTACTGTCCCGTGAGAGTCTGATTTCAAATCAACCGGTTTTGGTGTGAGTATTTCCAACCCGAACACGACCTGCCCGACTATAACGAACATGATCCCGATGAGGGGCCTGATGAAATGTTCCGATTTATAAAAGTAATGAAGCCGTAAAATGATGACGAATTGTGTCGTGGGCGCATATACTGTATCGAAACCAATTTTGGAGGTATACTTATGCGACAACGAAACTGCTGTAAGCACCCCGAAATCCGTGACTACGGATGTGAGCCGTTTATATTCAATATCAATCACGCAACAAATATGAATGAAAATTTCCGCACGACGCTATGGACGGGCGAGCATTTACAATTGACTTTAATGAGCATTCCCGTTTGCGGCGACATCGGCGCAGAGATCCACCCTGACGTTGACCAATTCATTCGTGTAGAGAGCGGCAGAGCTAAGGTTTATATGGGTAGTTGCCGAAACAATATGCAAGAGATGGGCTGTGTAGACGGTGATTACGCCATTCTCATCCCCGCTGGCACGTGGCACAATATCGTAAATGAAGGCAGTCGTCCCTTGAAGCTCTATTCGCTTTACGCTCCGCCCCAGCATCCGTTCGGAACAGTACACCCAACAAAAGAGGACGCGGAGCGTGAGGGGCATTAAAAATGAACTCGCTCGAATTGACGAGTGCTGTAACTGCACTTGCCAACGCCATCGCCTGTAGGCTTACAGTTGATGAAACAGCGCTTTTGGCGAGCATATTCACTCAACTCGGTGACACGCTTGCTACGATTGCAGCGAGGCAAGATATTTGCGAGAAACAAGCAAAAAAACAATAGCCGATGAGATTTCTTTCGATTTCTCATCGGCTATTCTTACGCCTTTAGACAGTTGAGATGCACTCGCCGCCTGTTCACCGCTTTGATTTCCGCTTTCGTTGATACAGTTGCGAATAATTTGAAACGTAACGTCTTAGCATATATCTTTCTTTGAATATTTCAGGTAAGCAATTATGATTCCAATGATTCCTACGGCTATACCAATAGAGACTAATGTACCGTCTAAACTCCCGTTTGACACGATATCGGCTCCTTCGCAATATCCAAACGGCGTTATGTACTTAAGAAACTCGGCGACATCGGCAATGTTTGCAATCAGGTTCAGAAAGTACATCATAACGGCAATGCCGAGTCCTACACCCACGCTGCCTTTGCGAAGAAAAGCTGAGATACCGAAGCAAATTCCTGCAAGCTCCAACTCAAGCAGATAATATGCAAGGTGCAACAAACTGATTTCTTTCCAAGGGATTGTCTCGCCAATGGTGGCTATAGAACCGATAGCAAGTGCGTAAATAATTATATTCATAGCTGTAATCTGAATAAGCACCGCAATCAGCTTTTCGGTAATAATCCTTTTGCGGCTGACAGGATGCGTCAGCAGAAATTCCGCTGTTTTGTCTTTTTCCTCTTTACTGAGAACACCGACTGCGCAAAGAGAAGCGTAAAATGCACCGCCGAGTCCCAAAATATTGCCGCACTCAACCGCATAAAAACCTATAAGCGTTCCGAAATTCAAGCGATCCATACCGAAAGCCTCGGAGAAGGAACCCATAGAGGCAAAGATATCGTTAACTCCATCCATCTGTCCTTTCATTTCAGGGAACAGAAAAACGCAGATTGCAAGTAAAAATCCGATAGAAGCCGTCCATATAAAAAATGAAACCTTGCCTTGTCTCAGTTCGTGTTTAACAAGTGTCATTCCGTCATTCCCTCCTTTTCATAATAGTGCAGGAAAACTTCTTCAAGATCGGGTTCTGTAACCGTAAGGTCATCCACCCTGCCTGCAGACAGCACACACAATAAGCTGCCCATATCTCCGATGTAAAGGAAACTGACCGAATTTTCCGTATCTCTTCTGTCACGAATACCGCTTAAATGCTCAAGGTCAATAATACCGTGAACGGTAATACGCTTTGCATTTGTTTTGGAAAGGGCGTCAACACTGTCGCACGCAATTATTCTGCCGTCGCGAATGATCGCCGCACGGGTGCAGTTGCGCTGAATTTCAGAGAGAATATGGCTCGAGAGGAAAACGGTTGCTCCCGCCTTGTTTCTCTCCTGCAAAATGTCAAAAAACTCCTTTTGCATAAGCGGATCAAGTCCGCTTGTCGGTTCGTCCAGCACAAGCAATTTCGGACCGTGCTGCAGGGCGCAGACGATAGCGACTTTTTTTCTGTTGCCGAAGGACAGCTCGTCTATTTTTCGGGATGTATCAAGCTGTAAACGTTCACAGAGCAGCTTCGACTCAGAGGTACAATCTACCTTTCTCAGGTCGGCTGAAAGCTTCAGGATATCCTTCACCTTCATTCCTCCGTAAAACAATGCCTCCGAGGGAAGATAACCGATATCCCGTAAAGCCGATTCTTTTTCTTTTGTGACATCTTTTCCGAATATCATTGCGCTGCCGGAGGTTGGGGTAATAAGACCTAACAGGGTTCGGATCGTCGTGGATTTTCCAGCGCCGTTGGGACCGATGAAGCCAAAGAACTCGCCCTTTTTCACTGTTAGGTCAAGGTCAATGATACCTCTTGATTTGCCGTAGTATTTAGTAAGTTTTTCTGTTTTAATGACATCCATATTCCGTTACTCCTTTCGCAGATATACACTTTTCCAAAAATTCATCAGCTTTGAAAAGCCTTTTTCCATCTCATCCATATCCACATTACCACGCTGAACCATCTCCCAAAGATATCCCACGGAGCATAGATACATTTCGCGGTGCATCATAGGAATATCAAGTCCGGGGATAAACTGTTCGGGATCTATGTTCAGCAACGTCTTGTCCGCTTTGAGATTGAAGTATTTACGGTAGCTTTCCTGAACGGCGGCGGAGATTTCAACGTCCTTTTCGTAAAAAGCCTTGATAGTAAAGCTCGCCATATCGGGGTAGAGACGAATGATCTCCATTTTTGCCCTCATGCCACGTTCCATACTCTCAAAGAGATTGTTCTGTCCGTAACAGTTGTATTTTGTCAGAAATTCTATGGTTATCTCCGCGCATTTGTCCCACAGAAACATATAAAGCTCTTTTTTGTTGCGAAAGTAATGAAAGAGCAGGGATTTGCTGATGCCTGCCGCGTCTGCAATTTCACTCATCGGGCTGTTTTTATAGGAATTTTGCGAAAACACCCTGTATCCTGCGTTAATGATTGCCTGTTGTTTTTCTGCAGGTAAAGAAAAGAACCTTTCATTCATACCGCAACCTCCGTTTACCGATTCGGTCAATACTATTATAAATCTGTTGACCGATTTTGTGAAGACCTATTTTATACAATTTTAAAATTATTGAAAAAGCGGAGCTGCAGAAGAGCACGGTTTTCGGACTGAAAAGCACCGAAAAGCACGAAAAAATCCTTATATCACAAGGGACTCGCTATTTGGGATGTAGATGCCGTCGGGTTGAATCCTGTCACTCCGACCGGCGGCAAGTTGCCGCCCTCAACCATCGGGGGGAGTTCGGCATAAATCCTTGCCATATCACACGACAGCGAAGTGAGGATATAACGGGTTTCGCTCGACCAAAATTTGTGCTTTTTGCACTGAAAATCAGTCATTTTTGCAAGATTTGGACTGTTTTTTTGTTTATTATGCTTCTTTTGGACTTTCACAAATGACCACAGTTTTTTTAAAACGCTTTGTTTCGGCACAAGGCACCGTTTTTGGGCACTTTTACAGGCGTCTTTTGAGTGCTTTCCCGAAAAATCTTTTCTATGCTTACTGCGACTCAGCTTTTGAAGGCGGTTTCTTCGATTACGTGCCTATCATCTTGACAAGACGAGCATATTTGGGTATAATTGAGGCAGTTTACAAATCAATCTCAAAAGGAGTACCCAACCATGCTTGAAATACGCAATGTGACTAAGATCTACCGTTCAAAAGCAGGCAACGAAGTCAAGGCACTTGACAATGTGAGCATTTCTTTTCCCGAAAAGGGAATGGTGTTTGTTTTGGGTAAATCGGGCAGCGGAAAATCCACTCTTCTCAACGTTATAGGAGGACTTGATGACTGCAACCGGGGCGAATTTCTCATAAAAGGGAAATCGTCAAAAGACTTTGCCGGATCGGATTTTGATGCATACAGAAATACTTTTATCGGTTTTATTTTCCAAGAATACAATATTCTCGATGATTTTACCGTCGGAGCCAATATAGGTCTCGCGCTTGAGCTTCAGGGCAAAAAGGCGACCAATGAAAAGATAAACGAGATCTTGAGTGAAGTTGAGCTTTCGGACTATGCAAAGCGCAAGCCCAATGAGCTCTCGGGCGGTCAGAAGCAGAGAATAGCAATTGCACGTGCGCTTGTAAAAGACCCCGAGATCATTATGGCGGATGAGCCGACAGGCGCTCTCGACTCAAATACGGGTAAGCAGATTTTTGACACCCTTAAGGAGCTTTCAAAAAAGAAGCTCGTCGTAGTCGTTTCGCATGACAGAGATTTTGCCGAGAGATACGCCGACCGAATAATTGAGATGAAGGACGGCAGGATAGAAAGCGACGTTACCAAACACGACGTTGACGCCGAACCGCTCAGTGACGGAATAATCCGAATGAACGATAATCTGCTCAAAATCAAAAAGGGATATAAGCTGACGGCTGAAGATGTTGAGCTTATAAACGAATACCTGAGCTCGCGCGAGTCGGACATTCTGGTCTCGGGAGATAAACGCTTGAACGACAGCGTTCGTGCCGCGGCAGGCATATCTCAGGATAACAAATCCTTTGTGTTTGACACCACCGATTCCGAAAAGGACGTAAAACTCAAGGAATATGACGGAAAGCAGACCAAATTTATTCACTCAAGACTGCCAATCAAAAACGCGGTAAAGATGAGCACGAGCAGTCTCGGTCACAAAAAGTTTCGTCTTGTGATGACCGTATTTCTTTCTCTTGTGGCGTTTACGCTTTTCGGCTTTGCGGATACCCTCGGTGCATACGACAAGTACGTTGCCGGCACGACGTCAATGACCGACACGAATATCAAAAACGCATCCTTCAGGCTCGGCGTAAAATACAAATACTACTATGACGGCGAGCTTCAGTCTACCGGCTATTCCGAATCAATGTTCAATGAAAAGGACATATCTATCCTTAACGATAAGCTCGGCATGAGCTTTACTCCCGTTTTTAACGGAAGCCAAAGCGCCGACAGAACGATATCCCTGATGGGACACATGGCGAATACTTCAAATATCGGAGATTCTTGTGCATATACGGGAGAGCTTTACGGTTTCGTATCATTGCCGAAAGAACAGCTTGACGGCCTCGGATATACAATTTACGGGAAGCTCCCCGAAAAATCGGGTGAGATCGCAATCAGTAAATTTATGTACGAGCAGTTGAACTTCACGGGCTTCAGGAGCAACATGGGCGGGGAATCGGTCAATATAGATGCAGGCTCGCTCACGTATTCGGACTCCTCAAATGATGCAAATTCGATCATAGGAAAGAGCATACAACTAAATGTGGGATACACGACAAAGACGTTTAAGATAACCGCGGTTATAGATACTCAGTTTGAATATGACAGGTATGACTCCTTCATTCCGAAGGCAAACACAAACGACCGACCCGGTGAAGACGATAACAACGAGCTCCTTGACATGATAATGCTCAGCGAGCTTAAGACAACGCTTCATTACGGCTTCCACTGTCTAGGATATGTTGTTGAAAGAGACATTATCGACATGTCGCACGATATGGAGACGTGGGGTTCGGAGTCGAACATCGGTGAATATTTAAGCATCAACCTTATGCTCAAAAACGACAGATACATCATGTACGACAACGCTCCGTATACGATGTATATAAATCTCCTCGGTACATCTGCGGATATTCCATCGCTCAAAGATGTTCTTTGGGTAGACGGCACACCGAGAAGCAAGCTGTCGGAAAATGAAATGCTTATCGACATCGGCGTTTTGAACGATATACTCTCAAACAATCAAACCAATGTATATCCCAAGCTGTGCGCGAAGGCAGAAGAACTTATAGGACCTTATGATACTGCCATGTACCCAAATCCGATGGATGCACTCGCAAATTACGCGTATAGCCAAGAGGAAAACCCGGAAGAGCTGCTCGCCCGATACATCAAGGCTGTTCTCAAGGACGTTTTCAAAATAAATACCGATGAATTCAAAAACGTCCCCGACATGATTTACGCGGAAATGACGGGCAGCTTTTGGTTCTACGAAGAAACCGGCGGATACGTATTTAATTGCTCCGCGTCCACGGTAAGAGAACTGATTGCAAAATTGTACGCAGCAAACGTCATTTATGCCGAAGGCTCTGATGTTCACACGGACGATGCCTTCATAAACGCAGTTATATCGGATAACTACAAGGACATCTATCTTGATCCCGAACTTGGCGAGGACGAAAAGCTCCGCCTTGCCTTCCAAGCCTATTATGAGTATTTGCTGAGAGAATACAAAGACACAAGCTACGGAGATCTCACATACTTTGAACTTAATTGCAAGGCAATGGACAGTTATCTTGAGGTTTTGGGAACGGATCTTATCGAATTCCTTGAAGGAACATACCTTGCTTCCTTTGATTATGATAACGGAACCGAGCGTGAGATGAGATATGACGGTTATAAGGTCGTCGGTCTGTTTGTTGACCCCAATAACAGCGACTGGGGCGGCGGAGATAAACTGATGATCAGCGACACCTTTGCAAAAGAGTATGAAAAACTCAAGGCGTCAACATGGTATATGGAAACGGCTGAGCATGAGGCGGGAATATATGCTTTTGCGATCGCGCCGATGCCCGAAGACCGTGATATCATAAAGAAAATGGTTGAGCTGTCGTATGACACTGACGGGGACCTGCAATTCCATCTTAAAAATCAGGTAATGGACACCTTGGATAACTTCAACTCGTTTATTGAAGTCGGGGCAAAAGTATTTGTATACATAGGTCTCGGTTTTGCGGTCTTTGCGTCGCTTATGATGATGAATTTCATCAGTACGTCAATCTCTTACAAAAAGCGCGAGATCGGTATTCTTCGTGCCGTGGGCGCACGTTCCTCCGACGTATTTAAGATATTCTTCTCCGAAGCGCTTATTATTGCGCTCATAAACTACGTCCTGTCTCTGATAACGACGATAGTGGCGGTCAACGTATTCAATACGGCGGTGCGCAATGAAGGCATTAACGTCACGCTCCTCAATTTCGGCATAAGACAGATAGCGCTTATGCTCGGTATCAGCGTATTTGTGGCGCTCCTTGCAAGCTTCCTTCCCGTATGGAATATTGCAAGACGCAAGCCCGTCGACGCAATAAAGAACAAATAAAGTCGTGTGATTTAAATTTAATATCGAAATCAAATAACACTCCGAAAATTTTTGATATTGTTGATAATATCGGGAAATACTAATGCAAACCGGAGGTAGCGTGAAAGTTACTTCCATATTGAAGGTGAAGCAACCTGTTTCACGCACGAATGATTGCATTTGTGCTGCCGCAAAGCGGCAGAATGGAGATTATTATGGATATTATAAAAGTAATTTTGACGGCGCTTTTGTCGGTCATAGCGCTCTTTATAATTGCAAAAATCATGGGACACAAGCAGGTGTCTCAGCTCGACTTTTTCGACTACGTCAGCGGAATTACCATAGGTTCTATCGGCGCGGAGCTTGCGACAGAGCTTGAAGATCCCTGGAAACCGCTTATTTCACTCGCGATCTACGGCATCGTCTCAATAGTTTTGCGCTGTTTGACGAGTAAATTCCCGAAAACGAGAAAATTTATCAACGGAACTCCGACGATACTCATGAACGAAGGGAAGCTTTACAGAGATAATTTCAAGAAAGCAAAGCTCGATCTGTCGGAATTCATGCTACTTTGCCGTGAGCAGGGTTATTTTGACCTTGACGAGTTGCAGACGGTGATATTCGAGCACAACGGAAAGCTTTCGGTTTTGCCGAAGGCGGCGAATCGCCCCGTAACTCCCGAAGACATGAAAATAACGGCGCGTGCAACTCACGTAGGTGATGAGATAATCATGGACGGACGGATAATGGGAGAAAATCTCAGCCGCATAGGACGCGACGAGGAATGGCTGAAAGCAGAGCTTGCCCTGCAAGGATATACGGATGCAAAGGAGATATTCCTCGGCATATATCATACGGGAGAGAACAAGCTCTCGCTCTTTGCGTTAAGTTAACGCAAAAAGGCTTTTTTCTTGGGTTGATACGATCAATCTTATCGCAAAATATTATTATCGTTTGATTTTTTAATGTGAAAAACCTTTGTATCCATTTTTTTGCACTAATATTCAAGCAAAATTGCGTAAAAATAATAACAGCCCGATATTTTGGGCGTATCTTCACACTTTCGAGGTTTTTACTATGATAATAGACAGAATAGCACTTATTCTTACTGTTATCGGCGCTCTCAACTGGGGAAGCATAGGAATTTTCAATTTTGACATTGTCGCGTGGATTTGCGGCGGTCCTATGTCGGTAGTCAGCAGGATCATTTATACAATAGTCGCTCTTGCGGGAATTTGGTGTATCACTCTTATTTTCAGAGCAAGAGAGAGCTTTGATGCGATCGGAGAGAGCTGATCATTCGACATTTAATCTTTTTCTTTTCCGACAGGGCGACGCCCTGTCGGATTTTTTTATCAAAAGATTTTTACCGTGTTGCATAAGTTCAAGGTCACATGGCAAAAAATATGTCTGTAACCACCCATGACATGTCCCGGTCGGCTGTGGTACAGACATATTTTTAAAAAAAGGAGAATTAAGAATGTTTGAGAAATTCAAGGAAAAATGCAAGTCTCTTGCACACAACCGCGCGGCGGTAGTGACACTTGTCATCCTTCTTTTAACTCTCACAGTCGTGCTTTCGGTAAGCATTGCAACCAACAGAGCGAAGAAGAACAACAAGGAAGAAAACACCGGTGCGCAAACATCGGGTGAGCAGGTTACCGACAATACGGGCAACGGAACCGTACAAAATCCCACGCACAACAACACGGAAACAAAGCCTGTTTCGGGCGAGGTAGAGGAATTTGAGCTTTCTCTCCCGGCTCAGGGCGTCATAGCAAAGGGACATGACGCAACGATTCAGGTTTGGTCCGAAACCATGGGCGACTACCGTGTTCACCTCGGTCTTGATATTGCGACCGACGAGAATGCGCCCGTTTTCGCATCGGCAGACGGAACTATTGAAAAGATATGGGACGACGCATTAATGGGACGTTGCGTTGCCATATCGCACGGCGATGACATTTACACCTTCTACAAGAATCTCAATTCCACGCTTGAAGACGGAATCCAAGAGGGAGCAAAGGTTACACGCGGTCAGAAGATCGGCAAGGTAGGCAGTACTGCGATAGCGGAGCTTGCCGATGAACCTCATCTTCACATTGAGATGACGGTCAACGGTCTATCTACCGACCCGAGAGATTATTTCAGCTCTGAAGCGAAGGATTCGCTTGCAAACGGCGGAAAATAACAGTAGGGAGCGCGGTGCTTGGCACCGCGCTCCGCCAGACTGCTGACAAACCCCACGGCGATGTCTTAGGAAAGTTTTCGCCCGCCTTTTTCAAAAGGCGGTGCAGTCAAGGGCGCATAGCCCTTGTCGCCGTCGCAACGGCGAAATTTCCTTACGGCGTCTTCTTTTTGCCAAGCTTTTTCTTTGCGCCTGCGCTGCCAAAGAAAAAGCGGACTCTCGGTTATCAATAAGCAATAAGTTATTGAATTTGAACTTTGTCATCAATCTGAG
>JBJDZM010000059.1:0-44785 GCA_051867975.1 Eubacteriales bacterium
CGATCTCCTCGATGAAACGACCGTCTCTGGGGTAACGGCTGTCAGCAACAACTACGCGGTAGAAGGGAGCCTTCTTAGCACCCATTCTTCTGAGTCTCATTTTTACCATTTTTTGTCCTCCAAAATATGATTAATTAAATTTTTTATATTTCCATTAGCCCTGCGGCTTAACAGTCTGATTTCACGGCACGCCTATTCACAGCACGCCGATTTAAAACACGCCGATTTAAAACACGCCGATTTAATACGCGTCGATTTAAAACGCGCTGATTAAAACACACCGAATCATGTGGCGGTCTCTCAGAAGGGTAGCTTCATTTTGCCCATGGCGCGCCTGCCCTGCTTGCTCTTTCCCATGTCGGAAAATTGCTTCATCATTTTCTTTATCTGCTCGTATTGCTTTAAGAGCTTGTTGACCTCCTCAACGCTCGTACCGCTTCCCTTCGCAACTCTCTGCTTGCGGGACGCGTTAAGCATCTCGGGGTGTTCTCTCTCGCGGCGCGTCATGGATCTTATGATAGCCTCCTGATGGATAAGCACCTTTTCGTCCATCTTTGCGTCCTTGAGCGCACCCGGCTTCATTCCGGGGATCATGCCTGCCAGCTGTTCAAGATTTCCCATGCCCTTGAGCTGCTGCATCTGGTCAAGATAGTCGTCAAGAGTGAAGATCGACTGACGTATCCTCTCCTCCATCTCAGCCATCTTCTTTTCATCGAACTGCGCCTGCGCCTTGTCGATAAGAGTCAGCACGTCGCCCATTCCGAGAATACGGCGAGCCATACGGTCGGGGTGGAAAGGCTCTATCTGGTCGAGCTTTTCGCCGACACCGATGAATTTTATCGGCTTGCCCGTGATGTAGCGGATCGAAAGCGCCGCACCGCCGCGCGTGTCACCGTCGAGCTTCGTGAGAATGACACCCGTGATGTCAAGCATGTTGTTGAAGGTCTCAGCCACGTTGACCGACTCCTGACCTATCATCGCGTCGACGGTCAAAAGAATTTCGGTAGGTTCAACCTCACGCTTAATGTCCTGAAGCTCCTTCATGAGAACCTCATCTATCTGAAGGCGTCCGGCAGTGTCGATAAACACCGTGTCGTAGCCCTTCTGAACGGCAAATTTAATACCTTCTTTTGCGATCTTAACGGGGTTTTCACGGTCTCCCATCTCAAAAACGGGAATCGAGAGCTTCTCTCCGACCACCTGTAACTGCTTTATTGCGGCAGGACGGTAAACGTCACAGGCAACGAGCAGAGGATTTTTGCCCTGCTTTTTGAGCATTCCCGCGAGCTTTCCCGCGTGCGTCGTCTTACCCGCACCCTGAAGACCGACCATCATGATGACCGTAGGCGGCTTTGACGAGACCACAAGCTTTGAATTTGTCGAGCCCATGAGCTTTGTAAGCTCCTCGTCAACGATTTTTATGACCTGCTGACCGGGATTTAATGACTCAAGCACGTCGGCACCGACCGCACGCTCGGAAACCGTCTTTATAAAGTCGCGCACGACCTTGAAGTTAACGTCGGCTTCAAGCAGTGCGAGCTTTATCTCACGCATGCCCGCCTTGATATCTGCTTCGGTCAGTTTTCCCCTGTTTTTGAATTTTTTGAAGGCATTTTCAAGTTTTTCGGATAAATTCTGAAACATATAAACGTCAATACCTCCTGATTTTAGTGTTAATTTCGCGCACGGCGAATAAAAATATTCCGCTTTACCTCACCCGACACTGTCAAGCAGCCGTCTTATCTCGTCCCCCACCTCGTCCGAAACGCCGTTTTGCTCGCAAAGCTCAAGCGCGCGCTTGGCGTGTGTCTGCGCATCGGCAAATTTCTTTGCGAGTCCGAGCTTTTCTTCGTAGAAGTTAAGCTCCTCTTCAGCCTTTTTGATAAGCTCCCGCGCACCCTGACGGGAAATGCCAAGCTCCTCGGCGACCTCCGAGAGCGACATATCATTATTATAATAGAAGTCAAGTGCATCGCGCTTGCGCTCGGTAAGCACGTCGCCGTAAAAATCCAGAAGAAAACCGATATTCAGATTCTTTTCAAACATGACATCGTCCTCTCTTTTCACACGGCTTTTTATGTGTAAAGCAAAACACTTTACAGATTATAACAAAAAAGATTCACCTTGTCAATAGTTTTTTGCAATTTTTTTCACTTTTTTTCACAAACCATAACTTGACACAAGCCTGCGTTTATGTTAGAATAATCGTATCATAACGTAAGGTGGAATACACATAATGAAATCTAAACTTGTAAAAGCGTTTTCAGCCTGTTTTGCTCTTGTTGCAACCCTTACCGTCTCGGCGGCGGTATGCGCACTTCCCGTTTCTGCGGCTACCGACGGAGGACCGTACACCGACGGCGGATACTACATATATACCGTCTCGGACGATAAGGCAACCATCATTCAATGCGACCCGTCCGTTGAAGGAGAGATAATAGTACCCGACACGATAAAAGACCACGACGTTGTCGCAATCGGTCCGCATGCGTTTAAAGACTGCATTGGCATTGAAAGCGTAGTCCTGCCCGAGACGGTCAAAAGTATAGGCGGCTCGGCGTTCGCAGGCTGTACCTCGCTTGAGTGCATAACCCTCCCGTCAGGTCTTGAAAATATCGGCGGGTCTGCATTTAAGAGCTGCACCTCGCTTGAATATATCGCAATTCCCGACTCCGTAAAAACAATAGGAGACTCCGCGTTTGAAGACTGTATCGCACTCAAGGAGATAACAATACCCGAAGGTGTCACAAGTGTGGGCAAATGGGCATTCAATTCCTGCTCGGCGCTCGAAGAGGTAACAGTGCGCGGCAAGGACACGCGCATCGGTGAATATGCGTTTTTCGAGTGTAATAAGAGCCTCACCGTAAATTGCCTTAATAATTCAAAAGCACATAAGTACGCACTTGATTCAATGATCAAATATCAGCTTGTCATATTCAACGAAAACGACGGCTCATTTTCGTCTGATACAAGCGCAGATAAGCTGAAGCAAGAAAAGGATGAGCAGGAGACCTCCGCATCACAATCGGGGAACTCGGGTTGCAGCTCGACGATCACCATAGGTGCCTTTACTGTAATATCCGCCGCCTCACTCGGAACAATCGCCCTGTTGCGCAAAAAAGAAGATTGACAACTCCCCGTAACGCATAGTCGCCTGACGCCGCCAACATTTTATAGAACAATTCAAACCCAATATGTAAGGGGCTTTAGTAAAATTCGCATATTCCACAAAAAAGCAAGGTTTTCTGCCTGAGAAATCCTTGCTTTTTGGTTATTGTTTCACAAAAGAATTGCGAAAAGTTGGAGTTTTGCTACAGCCCCTTAATTTAGCCTTCCCCCTCGGGGGAAGGTGGCAAACGGCAAGCCGTAGGAGGATAGTTCACTGTACCGCTGTGCGGTTATTGACGGATGAGGGGCGGAAGCTCGCGTTGCGAGCAGTGAAATGCCGAACAAGTCGGCGTGAAATCGTTTGCTTGCAAACGATGAAATGCTAACTTCGTTAGCGTGAAATCATGCCTGCAGATGCAGGCATAGTGAATAACCCCTCATCAGTCGCCTACGGCACCATCTTTCCCCCAAGGGGAAGCCTCGGCGGGAGACAAGCCCCCGCCCTACGGCTGCAAATTCAAGTATTATAATAAAAAATGTTGCTTAATTTAACTCTTTGATACAGGTTAGTCATAGTACGATAAATGAGTTTACCGTCAAATCGTAGGGCGGGGGCTTGTCTCCCGCCGACCGAAAGCATATTCATACATTCAACTTAGAGATATTTTGAATTAAAAATATCTTCCTCGGCTGGGTTCAATACTGTTTCAATACAGAATATCTCAGTAGGTTGAAATTGAAATGTGACTCGGACTCCTTGCGCAGCAAGGAGCGGTTTGCACCAAATTGAGTTTGATTTAGTTCAACTTCACGGTGCATGTTTTTTCCAAAAGGGTTTCCCCAACGCATCCCTTCCATAACACAATCTAACTCCCCGCTTTCTTAAAGTCAAACAGTTTCAGCACAAGCCCCACCATAAGCTCACGTTTTTCCTTGTCCATGCCGCCGTAATTTTTTATCAGCGTGACGAGTTTTCTGATGGTACCACTTGTGAAGTCGGTGAGATTTTCGGCACCCGTTGACTCGATGACCGAGAACATAGTCTCAACGAATTGACGCTTTTCCTCAAGTGTCATGCGCTCCATACTGTGCGCAAACTGCTCCGCGTTCTTCTTTCCGCGCGGGGAAAGCTCGGGCATGCGCTCAAATTCCGCACCCTTTACCGCCCAGGTAAAGCAATCGTGCTGATAGACTCCGCGCGCCGTTCCGTTTATAACGGTGTAGCGGTTTTTTACGTCAAACATCGTCCCGATGAATGAGGACTGCGGAACAATGAAGACGAGTTTTCTCTGCACCGATGAAAAGAGATTCGACGAGCAAAGAGCCTTTGAAAGTCCGGGACCGTCGAAGCTGTACGCCCTCAAAATCCTGTCCTTTAAGGCGTCGGCGCACTTCACCGCCGCATACGCCACTAAATTTCCGCCCTTGGAATGACCGACAAGATAGAACCGCTCGTCAGGGTATTTTCCGGCAACCCGCTCAAAATATTCGACCGCCAACCTCTGCGCAGGCACCTCGTCAAGATAGGACAGACAGCAATCCTCGCGCCAGCCGGCAAGCGAGTCGTCCGTGCCGCGATAGGATATCACCGCACGGCGGTTCGGCAAATGGTAGGTCACCGCCGCAAATTGGCAGTTCTCCGCGGCGCTCGTCTTGCTCTCAAAATCACTGATAAGGCAATTTTCAAAGCGCTTTGTCTCTGCCGTCACGCAAAAGAGCTTGTTGATCTTCTTCGAGGGGATTATCAGCCCGAGCTTTACGCTGTCGTATTTTTTGTCGGGACAGTAGCCTTGCGCCGCGTCCTTTAATAGAATGTCTCTGCCGTGCGATATAGCATCGTAGTCGATGTACGAAAGCATGGCGAGGATAGAGCCGTCGACCTCATTGAATTTGTCCGCGGAAAAGCTCAGATCTCCGCGCCAGGATAAATAATCAAATTGGTCAGCCATCTCCATCCCCCCTTCTAAAATATTTCTTCAATTAATTAATTATATTTCAAAAGCAAAGCCTTTATTCGCCGAGTGCAAATGTCTTTATGACGTTCGCGCCGTCCTCCGAGACAATATAAGATACCTTCACATTGTCCCCGAGGGACGCAAATATAAGGTCTTCATTTATATATTTACCGTCAACGATCCCAACCGTTCCGCGAAGCCTGAGCTCTCCCACCGTTATGTAGAACACGGTGTTTCCGCCGACCGTAACCGTCTTTACGTCGGTTATCTCGCCCTCGACACTCTTGACCTCGTCCTCGGGGAGCGCGCTTGAGCCGTCCTCGATTATGCCGTTCTGCACGAGCAACGCCTTGTATGCCTTCATCGCCTCAGCCTGAGTGCTACCCGTGGCGACGATACCGTACTGCTCTACGTTGACGAGCGCATAGAGCTTGACAAGTCCGCCCACATCCTTGAGTACCATGATGTAGGTCGCCTGCCCCTTTACGTTGATAAGCGACGGGAAGGACGCAACGTATCCCTTTTCCTGGACCTCGCCCTCAGCGGCTCTCATCGCGCTGTATTCCTCCGCGCCGACAACGGGATAATACTTGTACTCTCCCGTGCGCGCGTTGGAGATTATAAATCCAATGTTCGACTCGTCGCTTGTCACCGACGTGACACCCGTGAAGTACCAGACGTCGTCACCGATGACGATGTAGCCGTAATCGTCGGTGGTCTGCTTGCAGTTCTTGTTGCCGATAATGCTGTTCCAGAAACCGCCCGACAGCGTGCCGTGCCAATTGTATTTCTGCTCGGCAAGATCGCCCGAGAATACCGCATCGACCCACGCAGGCGCTTCCTCTACCGCATATATCTCGCTCTCTCCCGTGCAAGGGTCAAAAATTATGACCTCACTGACGTCCATAGCGCCGAACGGAAAGATCTTCGGCTCAAGACAGGAGATTATGTAGTAAGGATTGCCGTCTTCGTCTATCTCAAAGCTGATAAAGTCGTCGAAGATCTTGGTGGGATAGTCAAAGCGAAGCCTACGGATAAGATTGTCCCCGAAATATCCGCTCTCAACGTACTTTAAAGATTTTTCGAGCTTAATATATTCGGCAGTGTTGTTGACAGGGTCTACCATAACGTATCCGGGAACGCCCTTGTCATTATTCGCCATCCACTTGAAGAAATCGTCATATTCAAGGTTAGCCACCTTTTTCGGAGTCCTCTTGTAGTTTATCTGCGTGTATGTCTCGGATATGCGGTACTGAGAAACGACCTCGGAAAGCGAACCCAGAGTTCTGTTACCGATAATCTTTGCGCTCTCACCGTCCATAAGTGCGATGTTGGTGACCTCGTTCGTCTCCTTCATATCGTCGGCAAATACCGCCTCTTTGACGTTGATTACCGACGCGTACGCCTTCGCGTTGAAGAAGGTCGAGGAGATTATGCTGCCGAGGAGAGCTACCGCCAAGGGAAGTCCAACGAGCAGAATCGCTATGACCTTTCCCTTGCCCCGGGGCAGCTTATAACTTACGCCTACGTTAACAGGTCTGCCGTTGAAGGTTATGTTTGCATTTTTGACCTTTTTGACCACCTTCTCTCCGCCCATGAAAATGAAGGGGTAGGCAAACGAGAAAAGCACGAGCGCGAGATAGATCCAAAAACCGGGGTTTGCGGGATTTATCGCCGGCAAGGTAAAGTAAAACGATATCGCAGTAAAGAGTATTCCCGACACTGCGGAAAGTATGATTTTTTTGACTGTTTTCTTATCCATTTTTTACCTCCAAAGAGTTTTCTTTGAAACACATTATAACACTAATTTGTCTCTATGTCAATAGAAAGGCTCCCGATTTTGACGGGAGCCGATTGATTTGGTCTGTTAATTTGATGCGGCAAATTTTCTCTGCTCGTTCTCAATGTATTCCGCGGTTCTCATATCCTGAATTTCGGAAGCATCAAGCACAAGCGCAAATTTTCTCTTGATCTTTACCCATTCGCCGCGCTTTATGATGCAGTTCTGACCGTTCACGGCAACGTAAACGTCGTCCTTGTATCTGTCGTTGTCCTTAAAGAGCTTTATCGAAATGTACTCGTTGAGATACCTTTCGTATTCTCTCGCCTGCTCCCTCGCGCGCTCCTCTTCATTCTTTTTGATGCCGCGCAAGCGCGCATTTTCAGCCTCTTTTTCGGCAATCTTCTGCTCGTATTCAGCCTTCAGAGCCGCTATCGCCTCGTTAAAATCCTTCATATTATTATAATCTCCCTTCTCGGGGATTGCGGAAAATTCCGCAATCCCCTTTTTATATATGTTCGTTTTAAACCGCCTTTAGTCATCGGTTCAACTCAATCATCAAAGTTTCCCTGAACCTCACGTCAAAAGTTCAGCAAATCTTATTAAAGGTTTTTGGGGGCTTGGACCCTTTTTGCAAAAAGGGTCCAAAACGCATCCCCCTCGCGTCCCTTACGCCGAAGCGGCGGTTTCGATACGAATCATGAACGCTTCGACGAGGCGGACGGTTACCTTTGTAGCCTTCCAGCCGACCGTTGCGCGCTGGTTTAAGGGGTCGGATGAGCCTGCGCTGCCGAGCTGCTTGACGATATGCTCAAGACCGCCGTTTGCAAGCTCGGTCGTGCCGTAGGCGTTCTCGCCGAATACGAGGGTTGCATAGACGTCAACGCCCTCAGCACCTGCCTCACCGGGATATATTACGGTATCCTTTGCGCAGGTGACCGAAGCCGCCTCTGCCTTTGTACTGTCGGTTGCAAGAGTCATGCTCGACGCGGTGTTGGATGAAACGTAATACTTTTTGCCGCCGATAAGCACGGCTCTGCCGACAAGGTCGCCTGCACCCACATTTCCGTTAGACGTAAAGTTGACGGTAGGCGACGCACTCACAGCCGCGCTGACCTTGAGAGTTCTTGCGCCGTCCGCAAGGTCTTCTGCGTGGAAGACCTTAGCCTCGGTGCTCTCAATGAAGCGCACGCCCTCGATCTTGCCTATCTCGCCTTCGAATATTGCGGAAGGCTCGGCATACTGATGAGGATATCTCCAATTGGGGTCGCTCATAAGGTCATACGCGCAGTCGGGATGAATTATCGCAACGTAAGCCCCGTCGATCTTCTCTGCGTTCTGATTCTTGAGGAAGCGAACCGCACGGCGTATCGAATCGACCGTGAGATAGCAGTTGTCCTCGGCATTTTCCTTGCCACCGGTTATCTGCTCACGGGATGACACCTTGCCTTCTCCGTACTGAACGTTGGTTCCGCCTGCAAGCACCTCACGGGAGATGGTGTCAAGCGTTCTTCCCGCCTGAGAGCCGAGAAGCTTTGTTGCCATGCAAAGATTGTTGTCAATGGCAGTCATGAGAAGAAGGTCGGTAAGCTCAACGTATCCGCCGTACTGCGCGACCGTCGCGTTGACAATGCCCATGTTGATGGTCTGTCCCGAGGGAGTTACACCCTCGGCAATAGGGTCTGTCAGCTTAGGCAGCGGATCGTACTTGCGGAACTGAACCGTCTTGCCGTTGCCTGCGGGGATAGCGTGCTTCTGCGCGAAGCGGTCATGCACGAGCGCAGGCTCGGCGTTGTCGATGAGATAGTCGGAGTAGTAGGTCTTCATCTCGGGAGAAAGACCCGAGCCATCCTCATATTCCGTAACGTTTCCGTTCTTCGTGTTTATCTCGCCCTCGGTACCGAGTACTCTCTCGCCCGCACCGAAAAGCTGCAAATTAATGTTATAAAAATCCTTCATATTAATCCTTTCTGTCCGAAATAATTTGTTCGGAACACTTGTTTTTATTTTATATTATTTTACAGGTGAATTTTCTCACCCTTTTGCGCCCGAGTCGCCAAGAGCGCGCGTTCGTCTTTTGTGAGCTTTGATACGTCAAATCTCGGTCTTGACGCAGGAGATGTGAGCGCATTTTCGTAGGCTCTTGCCCTGTTTATCCGAAACTGACGGTTCATTCTCTCCTCGGTCTCTCTGACCGCACGTTCGCGCTCGTCGGCGATAAGCTTCTCAATGTCTGCATACCGTGCCGCATCCTCTTCAAGCTTTTTTACCTTTTCTTCCAGCGCCTTGTATTTTTTGAACCGTTTGTTTATCAGTCTCTGAGTATCAGCGGCAAAATGCTCCTTGTATTTATCTCTTATGAGCCGCTCGTATTCTTCCCTTCCGTCATCCTCGCATTTTTCGGTATCCTCACACTCATCAGAGTCGGTAATATTTTCTTCGGACGCACCGACCGCCGCGTCAACCTCTTCTCCGCTCTCACAGGCGAGCGTAGCCTCATCATTTTCGTTAAAAGTCAAAATGTAATCCTCCATCCTGTCCTCATGGGACGATACGGGAAAAGCCGTCAGGAAAACGTCACGCGGGCTTTGAGATATTCCAATTCCAAACCGAATTGTCAACCTTGAGCGTGCCGGGATAGGTCAGCGCGATCTGCAAAAAGCCGATGCAAGCCTGCTTCATCGCTTCCTCGCCGTCCATGCCGCACTCAATGAAAGCATGACCCGAGGAAATTCCTTTTATGGCAAGACCCTTGCACTCGTTCGCCATATATCCGAGAAGCGCGTAAAATATCCCCGACACTGCGGCGCAAACTATGTCCGCGCCGCCCTGCGTATATCCTGCGTGACCGTTCATTTTAAGCGATAGCCCGTCACGGGTGCGTGAAAACTCCGCGCTTATCATACCGATGTGTCACCCTCATACTCTCGGCGCAGCGAAGCCCTGAGCTTGCCTACGCCGTCAAAATCCATAAGTTCGAGCATCAAAAGCGTTTCCTTTATATTCTCACGCTTGAACGCACCCGAATCATAAAGTGCCTTTGCGAATTCGTTTTTCTCGCTCGCCTCGCTGGGCGATTTCTTGCCTGCGTTTATCTCAATGTCAAAGTGCGGTCTGTATCCGTCCGTGTCTCCTCTGAGCGCTTTTCCCGAAAAACTCAGATAGGTCACACTCTCGTCCTCTCCGACGATCCTGAATACTCTCTCACTCGTGTAAAACTGACCGATAAGCTCTACGATGAGAGCCACTATACCGACGTAAGCCCTGTACGATTCCTCGATACCGTCCCTTGACGTCTTTGCGCCCGCCTCGCGCAGGATACTGATAGCCGATGCAGCCGTAACGCCGCCCGTAACACCGCCCTGCGAAACGTCCCTTGCTCCGGTTATCTCCTTAAGCTCCTCGATCTTCATTTTCTTGCAATCAATGACCGAATCGTCTATCGGAGATATCTCGATCTGACGGAGCTTTTCCTCGTCAATATCACCCTCGACCTCGACGATGCTCCGCCCAAGGTCAAGAAATTCCTTTTCGTTGACGCCAAGTGAACGCTTAGCCCAAAACCGCACGCGAGATGCCCAATCCGAATATGCGAGCATGTTCTCGTCAAGGCGGTTGATGTAATTCTGCGCGTCGGATGCTATCGATATCATACCAAATCCGCAAACACCGTCCGCGCACGGGTAAAGTCTGTCAAATACTATCGGGTAAAGCCCGTGTTCATACCAGCCGTCAGGGCAGTTTTCGTCCTCCTCGGAAGAATAAAGCACGGTGTCACCGCAGAACTTGCACAAATGCAGACAGACTCTGCCGCCCGGCAGATAGCGCTTGTAATACCAATCCACAACGGCGCATTTGCCGTCAAAATTCTCGGAATAACCGAGAGTGCCCGACAAAGACGAATCAGAGTCGCGGTTTTCCGAATAATCGAAATGCGGATAGCGCGCCTCGACCGACTCAACGTCGGCATACGATACGATAAACAGATTTTTACTGTCCTGAATATCGCTGACCGCAACATCCCAAAAAATATCGGAAAGTCTCAATGCCCTGATATCGATGTCACCGAGTCCGTCCTCAAGCGCAGTGTTCCAAAAAACGCCGTATACCGCCGTGCCGTGCTTCAGCTTGTTCCATGCGTTGTCGGAATAGGTCTGTTCAAATCCCGACCTGCCGATTATAACGGGAATGACCTTTGAGAGCATAGCGGCGTACTCCTCATCACGCCTCTCACGCGGAAGACAGGAGCAATCGGGCATGCTGTCGATAATATCGGCGTGCTTGTTTACGATGCTGTTGAATATCCACGAGGAGGAGCTGTCGGACGAATAAACGTTTTTCCATATGCTCTCTTCAAGGTCAAGCCTTGCTTCAAGCTCTCTTTTCTCTCTTTTGTACCTTGAAAGCACCTCTTTAGCCGAGAGAATATCCGGAGCCGCCTTTTTTTCTTTTGTGTTCATAAATTATCCTTTCTAAATATCTTTCAATAGTGCATATAACGCGCTCTTGCAGGATAGCTCTGCGTCTCATCCTTCAAAAGGTTAAGAGGATCGGCTCCGCCGTGCAATGCAGTCCGCTCAAAGCTGCCGCGCTTTGGCGGCGCGCTTATAGGACGCTCCATGCAAACGTAACGCAGCTCGTCGTATATGTGGTCCTCACCCGAACTGTCAACGTCCTCGACATCCGTGCTGTCGTAAACGAGACACGGGAAGGTCCTTATAAACTGAGTGCAGGTCGAAAAAACATAGAGTCCCGCGCGTCCGTTTTCATCAAAGGCAAGCCTGTTGTGGACCTGCATCTTGCCCGCGATCCGCGAGTGGTCGGCGCGGTCGAAATAAACGCCTCGCTTCTCCATGATGTTACCGATGCTCTCACCGCCGTTCTTTTGAAATATCGCGGGGTCGGCAACACCGTGGATCTGCCGCCCGGACAGATTTTGGTCCTCCGATTCAATGCGCCTTATCTCGTCCGCCACGCGCCCGGCTTCCCACCTGACTCCCTCATTCGGGGTCTTCGTACAGCCGTAAAGCTCGCGTATCCTGTAAAGCACTCCGTCCGTATCCTCCGCATACCAACCGACCGAAAACGGTCTTGAATATCCCCAGTCAAATCCGCGGATTATTCTCCAATGCCCGGGAATCTTAAAGGGAGAAATGACGTGGCTTCCGAGCCTGTCAATATATCCGTCGGGTTCGTTTCGCCATTCCGTGAATACCTGACCCGAAAAACCGTTCCAATCGCCGTAGAGCAGAGCCGCGCGCTCGGCGTCGGGGAGAGACGCGAGGCGTGTCAGATACTCGGGGTCGTTTTGGAGCAGTATTTTGTTGTCAAATACTGTGGAAGGCACGAAAACTCTCGACTTATATCGCTTTTCCACGGTTCCGTCGGGATGCCGTATCCTCACCGTCTCCCGGATCGTAGTCATGGGCGGCGCGGGAGTGATAAATCTCTCCTTGACCCAGCCATGCCCGATACCGCCGGGGTTTGCCTGCGCACGCATGTAGCAACGCGTGCCCGGTCCGTTCGGTCGGTTTCGTGAGAAAAGGTAGCTGTATTCGTCAAAGGTGAATTGAGTCAACTCGTCGAAATCAATGAAATCGTAACGCTTTCCCTGATAATTGCAGCGGTCCTGCGTGTGCGCCAGCGAGCCGAAATATATCTTCGCCCCCGACGGAAAAGCCCAATAATGCTTGCTCTCGTTGTAGACCGCCTCGGGACACATACCAAGGTATATCTCTCTTGAACGGTCGATGAGGTCGGAGAGCTGCGGAAAGGTCTTGCGCAGTATAAGTCCCCTGTAATGCGGAATGTTTATCTGCCGCAGAGCCTCGGCAAGAGCGCAATCGCTCTTGCCTCCGCCTGCCGCTCCTCCGTACAGTGCCTCGTCCTCAAGCCGCCGCATAAAATCCGCCTGTCTTGGTTGCGGCATCCATATTACCCTTTTTTTGACGTTGTTATTCATAACTTCCTTGCGCAGAGCCGTTACTCTGAAACCGTCCCGTCATCATCCTCGGGCAGACAGTCTATCGTGTCCGCGCTCGGTATTTCCACCACGCCGCCGTCGACGCTCTCCGTGGGAGCCGTTTTCTCGCTCCAACGGTCGGGCTGACGGTTTTTCAGCCAGAATATTCCCGCCCTTAGGTCGGGGGCTACGTGGTCCTCATCGACTCCGACGGCAAGCTCCTCGTATTCACGTATCTTTTTCCCTGTCTCGGGGTCGTAATCAATGCGCTTTAATTTGTGCGTCTTGCTTGTCGATACATTGTATCCCGTCGCCTTCTTGTAGACCGCCTCGACCACCGAAAAATCCGCCTCACGCCTTCCAAGCTCGATCGCCTGCGCAAATTCCGGGTATCTCTTTCTCCACTTTTTAAGCTGTGAAGGCGTGATACCGACACGCATAGCAATTTCCTCTTCCGAATATCCGTCCTCGGCGAGCTTCCTGACACATTCAAGCCCGTAATGGCGGCACCATGAGTCGAATTTACTTGACGGCACGGCTCTCTCTCTTTCCGAGACTTCCCTTTTCGGACTTGTTTACTTTTATGATGTAGCAGTCCTTGTCCGAGGATATATCCGTACAGTAACGGTTCAGTGCCGTTCTGACATCGGCTTTCGATACCTTCACAGCATCTTGTTCAGAAGCAAGAACAGCTATGTAGGCAGAGAGGATCTTATTTGCCTCATGTGCCGCCAAAAACTTCTCTCTCTCGGCACGTATCTGGGCGTTTTTGCGCCTCAGTACTCCTCTGATTGCTTTTGTAAAATTGAACATCTCTTTTTTCTTCCTTTTCCGACCGTGCGCAACTCGGCCTTGATTTTCCTACGACCACTGACAGACGCGCATCTGTGTTCGTCCGCCGCTTCGGACTCGCTCTGAAATTTTCTTTCGTAATATCCGTCCAGAACCTTTTTGAACATGCACCTGTTCCATTCCGTCGGATGTCCGCAGTATCCGTATAAGACCTCTCTGCGCGACACCTTGTCGGGAAACGTGAATCTTGCGCACTCGCAAACCGTCCTCTCTCCTTTTCCCATGTCCTTGATGTAAGGACAGATTCCCGTAAACGCCATATTTTTCTCCCTTCCGCCGCCATGCGGCATAATTTTGTTATTTGATAAGCTCGATTCCGCCGCGCGGAAAAGCATGAATCCTAAAAATTCCACTCTCCGCCATGCGGCATGATCTGATTTTTGAAATGACCGTTTGAGCGAGCGGCAACGGTAAAAACGGGGATCTACCGTGTATATCCGTATCTCGCGCGGCTGCGCTTCGTCATCGTAATATGCGCATTTATATTAATGTTAAGCATGCTTAATAAACAGAAAAAAGTTAACATCACTTAACCGATAAAATGTCGTACACAGGGCCCTTCCCAAGATATTCGGTAAAAAAACGCATATCCCGTCATATGAGTAGCATTTTAAATGTTGTTCGATAAAGTCGGTATCAAGTGGAATATATCGACCTTTTCGGTGACGAAACCGTACTCTGTTCTGCTTAACTGAGCAAATTATAGCACATTTGTTCTATTTTGTCAACCCCAAAAAGTCATTAAATTTATTTAACTTTTTTTCGCAAAACCGTTGACATTTGCTTAACTGTGTGGTATAATATAGACATTGAAGGAAATCATGGTTTTTTCCGCGAAAAAAACGCAAAAAACAGCAAAAAAGAAGCCGCAAAAGCAGCTTCCTAAAAAATGATTTTTTTCTACTCAATCGAACGGAGATAGATATGAACGACTTTAAATCAAGGCTGGCGCATGCGATGGCTGAGAAAAACATCAAGGCAGCCGAATTGTCACGGCTGACAGGTATTTCAAAGCCAAGGCTCAGCCAATATAAAAGCGGTGTCTATGTCCCGAAGGCCGATGCGATATGCGCGATTGCGCGTGCGCTCGGTGTAAGCGAGGCCTATCTTCTCGGCACTACCGATATTCCCGAGGTACAATCTGGCGGGAAATATAAGGTGTTGCCGATACTCGGTCAGATCGCATGCGGTAATCCCGTCTTCGCAAATGAGGAGGACGGCGGCGCCGTCTACACCGATGCGGATACAGATGCGGATTTTTGTCTCATCGCCAAGGGTGACAGCATGAAGGATGCCAGAATAAACAGCGGCGATATTGTTTTCATAAAAAAAGCCGAGGCAGTGAACAACGGCGAGATCGCGGCAATAATAATCAACGACGAGGCTACACTTAAAAGAGTCTATTATTACCCCGAAAGCGCCAAGCTCATGCTTATCTCGGAAAACAGCAACTATGAACCCATGGTGTTATGCGGCGAGGAGCTTGAAAAAACGCACATAATCGGAAAAGCGGTCGCCTTCAAGTCCAACATCAGATAATTGCAACGCATGCGGAGTCACGGAAGAGAGTCTTCAATTATGTCGTAAACATGACATTCCGAAACCCCCAGACGGTTTATAAGCCTGCAAAGCTTTTCTGACTTCTCCAATTTGAAGAACAGTGAATTATATTTCACGTTTTCTCCGGACGGAAGGGTTATCAGAAGACCATAACCGTCTCTGGCATCACCTATTACCTTCGATTTGACAAATTCTTTAAGCATAACATTTTTTCCTTTCAAAAAGCATGCTCCAATTTTACCATCTTGATGCAAAACCGCGAAATTAAGATTTTTCCGACACGGTTTTGCAAGAGTATATGCTTGAATTCATCTTTTCTCATAAAAAAACTAATATAAATTCAATTATTATTTTTTTATTCA
Source organism: Eubacteriales bacterium (assembly GCA_051867975.1). Classification (GTDB taxonomy): domain Bacteria; phylum Bacillota; class Clostridia; order Oscillospirales; family CAG-272; genus SVTX01. Next base: position 15,580 of record JBJDZM010000059.1, read on the forward strand.
AGTGAAGAAAGCCTTATTCCCAATGTGATTTTTGAACTTCAGTAAAATAAATGCATTTAATTTTCAGCAAAAACTTATTTTTCTGAAATTTTATAAAATACTATAAACGGATTGGGGAATTCATTATGTCAAACAATGTTAAAAAGCAAGCATCTGTTCACGTAGGTCACAGAGAAAGAATGAGACGGCGTTTTCTCGTAAGTCAAGGAAAAGACTTCAACGACCATGAGATGCTTGAAATGTTGCTCTATTACGCTATACCGAGAGGAAATACAAATGAGGTTGCGCACAATCTTCTGAACGAATTCGGCTCGCTCCGCAATGTTTGCAACGCCGAGCCCGCGAGGATCGAGAGAGTCGTCGGGGCAGGACCTGCAACGTCTCTGTTTATCTCATTTCTCTTCGCCCTCAGAAAGAGGATAGACCTTGAAAAGTATGACTTGAACAGATTTGTCGCAAATTCTACCCGAGAAGTCGGAGAATTTCTGATGGAATACTATCGGGACAAGCAGTACGAAGAGGTGTGTGCAATGCTTCTCGACAATTCATTCAGGCTTATTGAGTTTAAATCGTTGTCAACGGGAAGCGTTAACAGTTCAAGCTTCGACGTAAGAAGCCTGACGAAGCACGCTTTGAGAATCGACGCAACCCATGTTATTCTCTCCCATAATCACCCATCCGGAGATACGGCACCGAGCATGAGTGACAGAGATATTTCTCTTCGTTTGGATGCATCTCTTCGGGCGGTCGGCATCATTCTTCTTGACCATATAATCGTGACAAGCACATCCTATAAACCCATGATGAGTCTCGGAATGACAACTCAAAATATGCATGCAGACCCACAAAAATACAGAGATTACTACCAGAATTAATTTTAGCGCACAAAAGATGCGCTTTAATATAAAAAATATTTTAAATACATAAAGCGGAGGATTCACAAATGATTTTCGAACATGACGACACAATCGAAGTAGGCGCCAATATTAAGGTCATAGGAGTAGGCGGCGGCGGAAACAATGCCGTAAACAGGATGATTTCGTCTAATATCAAGGGCGTTGAATTTATCACGATCAACACAGACAGAATGGCTCTTCGTCATTCAAACGCTCCCTCTCAGCTCATTATCGGTGAAAAGCTCACAGGCGGCAGAGGCGCAGGCGCGAAGCCCGAAATCGGCAAGCGCGCTGCCGAGGAATCTCTTGAAGAGGTCAAGGCTCTTCTTCACGACACAGACATGGTATTCGTTGCGGCAGGAATGGGCGGCGGAACGGGAACAGGTGCTGCTCCCGTCGTAGCGCGCGTAGCTCGCGAGATGGATATCCTTACCATCGGTATCGTTACCCGTCCCTTCTCCTTTGAGGGTAAGGTAAGAGCAAATAATGCAAACGAGGGTATCGCGGAGCTTGCGCAGTTCGTTGACGCACTCATCGTCATTCCTAACGACAAGCTCCAGGAAGCAAGCGACCAGAGAATTACACTTGCGAACGCATTTGAGGTTGCGGACGACGTTCTCCGTACAGGCGTACAGTCTATCTCCGACCTTGTAAACGTCAAGGGACACATCAACCTCGACTTTGCAGACGTTTCGACAGTCATGAAGAACGCAGGTTATGCTCACATGGGTGTAGGCTATGCGGCAGGTAAGGACAAGGCAGAAGAGTCAGCCAAGATGGCAATATCCTCTCCCCTTCTCGAATCCTCTATCCACGGCGCACGCGGAATACTCATGAACATCGTTGCATCGCGCGATATCGGACTTGAGGACGCATACGTCGCATCCGAGATCATCCGAAACGAGGCTCATCCCGACGCGAATATCATCTGGGGTGTAAACTTCGACGATGACCTTGAGGATGAGATGAAGATAACGATCATCGCAACAGGCTTTGACAAGAAGGATGATGCCAAGGCAGTTGAGGATGACTCCATGTGGGACGCTATCATGAATAACCCCACAAAGAAGAGAAGATAATTTCATAGTGGTTTAGAATTGAAAAATCGGCGCAACGATACTGTTGTGCCGATTTTTTGTAATGATTTGTCGAAAAATAAATTTATGGTTAATATTTGTTGTCAAAAAAAGCCCGACATGTCGGACTTTTACAGCTCTGCCTATAAGCCGGGTTCTGTCATCAACCAATAAAGGCTGAAGAACTGCCATCAATCTTTGCTTACCGTCACCGATAAGCTCCTATGTTCTCGCATAATGCCACCCGAAGATATTCTCGCGCAGAGACTGTCGGGCAAACATGTCTCCTCGGGTGTTGCTTCAAGTAGGGTTTACAGCAAACCTATGTTACCATAGGAGTGGGTGAGCTCTTACCTCGCCTTTCCATCCTTACCGCATGCGCGGCGGTTTATTTCTGTTGCACTTTCCCGGCGGTCTCCCGCGGCTGACGTTATCAGCTACCCTGCCCTGTGAAGCCCGGACTTTCCTCGCATAGATACCTTACGGCGTGACTATGCGCGGCAGTTCGGCAAAGCTGTACCCCTATTTTATCACATTTTCTTTGATCTGTCAATCCGTTTAAACGATTTTTCATTTTTCGGAAAACAGACATCAATATTTTCGCGTAAAGCAAAATCGTACAGACCGATAGGACGAAATGAGGCGAAGATGAAAGTTTTTCCACCCGAAAAATCGAATTTATTACAAACATGTCGGGAATAATTCTCCTATAAAAAGGGTGAACCCCAATTAACCCCAAAACGGAGAAAAACCATGTTTTATAATAAAGTTGAAATATGCGGCGTCAACACAAGCGAGCTTGCCGTACTTGACGACTGCGAAAAACGAGGATTGCTCGACAGAATAAAGCGCGGCGACGAGGAAGCGCGCAGCGACCTCATCTGCGGCAATCTCAGGCTCGTTCTCTCAATTATAAAGAGATTTACCGCGCGCCGAGACTCCGCCGACGACCTCTTTCAAGTCGGTTGTCTCGGGCTTGTCAAGGCAGTAGACAATTTTAATACCGACCTCGATGTAAAATTTTCGACCTACGCGGTTCCCATGATAATCGGCGAGATACGGAGATATCTGCGCGACAATAACGCGATAAGAATAAGCCGGTCTATCCGCGACCTTGCATACCGTGCGCTGAAGGTGCGCGAGCAGATATGTACCGACCGAGAGACCGAGCCTTCGCTTGACGAGATAGCGCAGAAGCTTGATGTGAAAAAAGAAGAGCTGTCCGAGGCGATGGAAGCAGTCGTTGAGCCGATTTCAATATACGAGCCGGTCTACAACGACGGCGGAGATTCGCTATACGTCATCGACCAGCTTGCGGACGGGGGCGGTGCGGACGAGCATTGGCTCGAAAATATCGCCCTTTGCGATGCGATAAAAACACTTAACGAGCGCGAACACACGATAATTACCATGCGCTACTTTAAAAACCGCACGCAGACCGAAATAGCCGAGTACCTCGGAATTTCTCAGGCGCAGGTCTCAAGGCTTGAAAAAGCCGCGCTTGAAAAGATGAAAAGGTGTATGACATAGGAGTTAGTTTGTGATATAGATTTAGGGAAACCCCTTTTGAAAAAGGGGTTTCCCTATAACCCTTCCCGAAAACTTTTAATAAGTTGGGTCCTTATCGCGGTGACGTAGGATTTTTTCTCCGAAAAAATCCCTCACTGACGATTTTATGTTGGAGACGTGTTAAACCCAGCCGATGAAGGGCTTTGATAACAAAAGCATTTTCTCAGTCCATTTTTTATTATCTCTATTTTTAATTTGAAAATAAATCTTAGGTTCAATACCCTTTCAATACAGAATATCTCAGTAGGCTGAAAATCCAACGGATTTTCAGCGTCACTCCACCTTGGTTAGAACCCCATATCAGGAAAGCTTTTGCGGAGCTTTTCTCGAAAAGCGACCGCGTCTCCTCGCATCCCAATTCCATATTCAATCTATCTTTTTTCTCAATCGAAAAACTCGGAAAAGTCGAGAGTCAAATCGGTTCTTGCGGTCGCACTCGCAGGGTTGGAGAGGTCAACCGACACCTTGTCCGAATACTGTGTTGAGCCTTCGGCTAAAATCTCATAGAAAACCCGAAATTTAACGTCAAGGTCGCTCGAATTGCCGAATCTCACTCTGTATTTATTTGCGTAGATAAGGGTTATATCAAACTTTTCCGTCAGGATAACGCCGTTTGCGTCGTCGTGATATCCGCTGTCCAAAAGTGCCTCCAGAAATTTGACGGTGTATGAATAAAACGACTCATCCCTCACCTCATACAAGGTCTCTTTTTCGGTATCGGTCTCCTTTATCGTGTCGTAAAAAACGAGCTTTTCGCCAACGACAGGCTCACGCACCTCGGGCAAAACCACCTTCACCGCACCGTACGCCGTATATTTCGCGCTCGATTCGTTTGAGTCAAGCACCCTGAGAGCCGAGTCAAGCGCGTAATACTTTTCACCAATCTTTGCATAGTAATCGACGCTCAACAGCTCAATATGGATAGTCACCTTGCCGAAAATCGATTTTTTGACCTTTACATTTTGCGCAATCGGCATATTTTTCTCAATGTTTTTCTTTATCCACCACGAATTTTTCCAGAATAGACCGTCTCCGATGTCGATTTCCGCCGCGGAGATGACCTCGCTCTCATTGAACATGGTCACGTCCCCCGTGACCTCAATCGTGCTTATCCTTATCAAAAAGAAAGCGAGCGTGAGCAGAACGAGCGCTATCGCAAAAGCGATCATCAAGCGAAAAACAAGGCGGCATTTTTTCTCGCCGAAACGCAAAATCATCTTCGCCCTGAAGCCCTCAAGCCTCGCCCTCAGCGCACTTGAGGCTCTTGTATCACCCATTTTGCCACATCCTTTCTTTTAAAAATCCTTTTTTAAAGTCCGATTTGAAATATCAAATGCCGAGAATATTTTTTATCTCATTATATATCTTTTCATTTGCGTCGGGGTCGGCAAAAGCCTTTATTTTTTCGGACAATTGTCTGCGCAAGCCGTCATTTCGGAGCAACCGTTCAACCGTTTTTTCAAGCCTGCCCGAATCAAAATCCTTCTCCTCAACAAGCTCGCATCCGCCCTTGTCGTATATTGCCTTGGCGTTTTTATACTGATGATTTGCAACGACGTACGGCGACGGGACGAAGATGACCGCCTTTCCGAGCAACGCCGTCTCGGATACCGTCATCGCGCCCGCGCGGCAGATAAGAAGGTCAGCCTTCGCCATCCGCTCGTCCATGTCGTAAATATAGTCGGTCAGGACGACATTTTTCTTTTTGTCAAGTCCCGCGCGCGCAAATTCGTCCTTCATTCGCATATAGTCGCGCTTTCCCGACGCGTGATAAAACTCAACCTCGGGAAATTTGTCTGCAAGAGTGCAGAGAGCCTTGAGGACACCGTCATTCATAGTCTCTGAGCCGCCCGAGCCGCCGAAAGAAAGCACGCTTTTCGCAAAATCGCTTTTTTGCTCGTTCACGGAAACGCTTTTTGTCTTATTTTCATCGAATAGAGAGGGATTTCCGACTCTTATCACCTTTTTCGCACTCTTTAATACCTCTGTCGTCTCGGGGAAGTTCGTCATAACGCAGTCAACTCGCGGAGCAAGTTTTTTGACCGCCTTACCCGGTATAGCGTTCGACTCATGCACGAGTGTCGGGACTCCCATGTTCGCGCCGGCGTTCAGCACGGGATAGCAGGCAAAGCCGCCCGTTCCGATTATGATATCGGGCTTGAATTCTTTAACTATCCGTCTTGCCTGCTTTGCCGATTTTGCCATGAAATAAAGCGTTTTCAGATTTCTCGGGTCATAAATTTTGTAGCTTCCGCAAATGTCGACCTTGTGCAATTTGTAGCCGGCGCGGCTGACGAGGTCGACCGCCTTGTCGTTTTGAAGCCGTGAGCTGACGAATTCAATCGTCGCATCGGGGTGATGCCTTTTTATAGTCTCGGCAATTGCAATCGCAGGATTTACGTGTCCCGCAGTGCCTCCGCCCGTCATAAGTACCTTCATGTCAATCTCCAACTATTTTTTAACGTATGAATATCTTGATATCGAGAGGATTATTCCCATCTCGAAGATCTGAAGCATGAGCGCGGTTCCTCCCGACGAGAAAAACGGGAGAGAAATGCCCGTGTTCGGCATTGAGTTTGTAACGACCGCAATATTGAGGACGGTCTGAAGTGCTATCTTCGTCGTAAGTCCGTAAACGACTAAAGACGTGAATTTGTCGGGTGCTTTTGACGCTATCTTATATCCTCTCCACAAAAGCAGGACGAAAAGAGTTATCACGAGAGCCGCGCCGAAAAATCCCAGCTCCTCACAAATTATTGTAAATATAAAGTCATTCTGAGGCTCCGAGACGTAGCCGTATTTCAGCCTTGAATTGCCGAGTCCGACACCGAAGAGTCCTCCCGAGCCAATGGCATAAAGTCCCTGCAAGGTCTGCCACGCGGGACCTAACGGATCGGCTTTATCGATGAAAAGCCAGGTCATGACTCTCTCCTGCGCGTAATCCGAGAAAAGCAGGACGACCGCAACCGCAGCAACGCCGACCGCGCAGATTCCGAGCATCCATTTGCCGTCCGCGCCTCCGAGGAACATGACGGTGAGACCTAAAAGACCGATGATGATAAGTCCCGACAAATGCTTTTCAAGCACGACAAGACCGCATATCGAGCCGATAACCAGCACGGGATAAAGCACCCCGTACCTGAAATGTCCGCCGAAACGCTGTGAAAGCTCGATCTTCTTTTCATATTTTGACATTATCAACGCCAAAAACATGACGATAGCCATTTTTGCGATTTCGGACGGCTGGATAGTGATAAACCCGAGGTCGATCCACCTCTGCGCGCCGCCGCCCGTCGTACCGATCACCAAGACCGCCAGCAAAAGCACTATCGAGGCGATGTATGCGACCATTGAGAACATTCGCCAGAACGTCGGGCGCGCAAGGATCACGAACGGAGTCGTGACCATGACCGCCAAAACAAGGAAGCCCACGTGGCGCACGAAGTAGTAAAGACTGTCACCCGTCTCAAGCTCCGCCGTGTAGAAGCTCGCGCTGTACGACATGACCGCGCCGAACAGAGAAATTGCAAGCACGATTATCAGAAAATAGACGTCAATACTGCCGCAGGAGAGTATTTTTTCTTCCTTTTGTTCCGACTTGTGAATAGGCTCAAGATAAATGGGGTCATTCCTCTCGAGGCTCTTTTCATATGAATTATTCAGTTTTTCTGCGGTTTTGACAAAAAATCCGCGCTTTTTTTGTTTGCTCACAGAGCCTCACCCCCTTTTTAAAATCAAGATTATATTATCGCTCCCAGCACTCCGAGAGCCGTAAATATCGCGCTGACTATAAAGAAGACAGTCACAATCGTTGTCTCCGACCAGCCGCAGACTTGGAAATGATGATGGATCGGAGCCTTCTTGAAAATTCTTTTTCCCGTTCCGGTCGTAAGGCGTGTAAACTTAAAGTAAAGCTTCTGCAAAAGGCTTGAAAGCATATCTAAAACGTAAACGAAAGCCATGAGAATGACAGGCAAAAATTCACCCGAAGTAATGGCACAGCCCATAATGATTCCGCCGATGTAGAGCGAACCCGTGTCTCCCATAAAGACCTTTGCAGGGTAACGATTGAAGACAAGGAAGCCAAGCAGCGCGCCGAAAAGCGATGCGGCAACGACCGCGGTGTACCTGTCATCGACAGGCTCTATCATCAGAAAATGTCGGACGGACAAAATGCACATAAGCACGATTCCGAGCGAGGACGCAACGCCCACAGAGGATGCAAGTCCGTCAAGTCCGTCCGTGATGTTCGTGCTGTTTACAAATCCGACTATGACCAAAAGGTATACGGGATAAGCGAAAAAGCCGAGTTCAAATCTGATATTTGTAAACGGAATATGAAAGGCAGTCGGGAGATTATTCGTCATTCCCATCATGCAAAGGTACGCCGCCGCCACGATTATCTGAAGCACCAGCTTTTGAAATTCACTCAGTCCCTCGTTTTCTTTTTTTATGAGTTTTTTGTAGTCGTCGATAAATCCGATCATGGCGTTACCGACACCGAGTGCCAGGGTCAATGCAAGCGGAACAAGGGCATCGGCGCGAGTCTTCTCTCCGATCACACCGCTGCTTTCAAGTATGATCCAGACAAGCATAACGACAAGAGAAGCGATTATAAAGCAGATTCCGCCCATCGTCGGAGTACCCGATTTTGATGCATGCTCCGAAACGTAGGAGTTTATCGGCTGATTGAGTTTTTTCGCTCTCAGCACGGGAATGATCAGCTTTCCGGCAATCACCGTAAAAACGAAAACCAAAAGCGCGACAACCAGCGTCTCGATGCCTATCTTGTATGTATATTTCAGTCCGTCAAAAATTTCGTAAAGCATGATATGCCGTTCCCCTTCATTTATCAGTCTTGATTATTTTTTGTCGTTTATTTTGCCCCGAAAAGTCTCTCTATCGCACGTTCAAGTCTGACGCCTCTGCTCGCCTTAAAGAGTATGGCGTCCCCCTCACTCATTTTACTCTCGACTTCAAGACAAAGCTTTTCGATTTGGTCGATGTCACGTTCGACGAAAACACAATGCGCGTTCATGCCGCAAGTGATCGCACCCTCGGCGATATACGCACCCGACTCACCGAGCGTCAAAAGCACGTCAACACCGCTCTTCGCAACGTATTCGCCTATCTCGCGGTGCATCTTCTCGGAGTCTCTGCCAAGCTCACGCATGTCTCCGAGAACGGCAATTCTCTTGCCTGTGACATCAAGCGAACAAAGCGTATCGATTGCCGCGCGCATCGATTCGGGGGCGGCGTTGTAGCAGTCGGTTATGACCGTCACACCGCTCCTCTCGGAGATGTTCTGCCTCAAGCCTACCGGAACGTATGCCGAAAGTCCCTCGCGCACAAGCTCCTCGGAAACGCCCAAAAGCAGTGCGGCGGACGCCGCAAACGCCGCATTGTAAACGAATCTTCTGCCGAGAATGTTGATTTTAAGCGACCTTATCATTTTTCCCTTAAAACAGAGGTCAAATTCGGTAGATCTGTTGCCGACAGCTATGTTTTCGGCATAAATATCGCAGTTTTTCCTGTTTTCAATTCCTAAATAGACTATGGAATACTTACCCTTTTTCACATACTTGCGCAGAAGCGGCTCGTCACCGTTGAGGAGAAGAAATCCGCCCTCGCGCAACCCCTCGGCAATTTCAAGCTTTGCCTTGGCGATATTGTCACGCGTTTTGAGGTATTCAAGATGAGACGAGCCGACGTTTACGACCATGGCAATATCGGGAGTTGCTGCCTCCGTCATCCTCCGTATCTCGCCCTGTGAGCTCATGCCCATTTCAAACACTGCGGTGTCTATGTCCTCTCCTACCTCCATAAGGGACATCGGCATGCCGATAACACTGTTGAAGTTTCCAGACGTGGCGTACAGATTCGTCGCTCTCTGCAAGATCGATGCGCAAAGCTCCTTTGTCGTCGTCTTTCCGACGCTTCCCGTAATGGCAACCGTCCTTATCGGTCTGTTCTTTCTGTAACCCTTTGCGACCAATGAAAACGCGTCAAATGAATTTTCAACCGTCACAAAAGCCGCCCGTCTCCCCGCGATACCGCTCGGCACGTACTCGCAAAGCACGCATCGGCAACCGCCGTCAAGCGCGGAAATGATATAGTCATGCCCATCCACTCTCTCGCCGCGCGTCGCGACGAAAAGTGTCTCCGAGTCAGCCTCACGGCTGTCGGTGCAGATATATTTTACGCTGCTTTCGCCGCCTGTATAGTCATAAAGCTCTCCGCCGCAAAAGGATGCGACGTCGCTCATTTTCAATTCTCCGAGTCCAAGTTTTATCTTCATTTTAGTTCAAAAATCATCCGTGATAACGCTTTACAAAGCGCTCAACCAATCCTCTCTCCGAAAACTCGTGTTTTCCGTTCTTGTCTATACTGTATTCCTCGTGTCCCTTGCCCGCGAGCAGGATAATATCCCCCGACCGCGCGTTTTTAATGACGTATTCTATCGCTTTTTCCCTGTCCTCAATGACGGTAAAATGCCCTTCGTCCCCGACACCCGAGATTATATCGCTTATAATGTCCCCCGGTGCCTCGCTTCTCGGATTGTCCGAGGTGATAACAAAGAAATCCGACATTGACGCGGCAATTCTTCCCATCATGGCGCGCTTTTGCTTTTCTCTGTCGCCTCCGCACCCGAATACAAGCACCGCTCTTTGCCCCCGCCGCGCAAACATTTTCACGGTTCGCAAAAGGTTTTCAAGCGCATCGGGCGTGTGCGCGTAGTCGATGTAGACCGAGAAATCGACCTTCGAGGGAAGCTTCAGTTTTTCAAGCCTGCCGCGCACTCCGGGCATTTCAAGTATCGAATCCTTGATGTCACGCGGAGAAACCCCCAAAAGATTGCAGACCGCCGCCGCCTGCATCGTGTTCATCACGGTGACGGCACCCGGAATCTTCGTCCTGATTCTCAGTCTCATCCGCCCCGAGGCAAGCCTGTATTCCATACCGCTCTCACCGTGACAGCGAATGTCGCAGGCATTGTAATCGGCTCGCCTTCCCTCGCTCGAACAGGTATATCCGGTGATATCCACCTCGCCCGCAAGCCTTCTGCCGTATCGGTCATCGATATTTATTACGCATTTGCCGCACTTGCAAAAAAGGCTCTTTTTGACCTTGTAATATTCCTCCATATCGGAATGAAAATCAAGGTGGTCTTCGGTGAGATTTGTAAAAACTCCCACCTCAAAGGATATTGGCGAGACCTTTGAGAGTGCCAGCGCGTGCGACGTCACCTCCATGATGACGTATTTTACTCCCTCATCCCTCATTTTTGAAAGTATCCGATATAGCTCTTTCGGGTCGGGAGTCGTCATATTGGCAAGCTCGGATGCCGCTCTTATGTCTACCTCCTCGCTCGTCATATCGGCACCGCTGTTTTGAGAGATCAGATTGCCGGCGGTGCCGATAAGACCGCACTTATACCCGCAGCGCGACATTATCTCGTATATCATGCGGGTAACCGTCGTCTTTCCGTTAGTACCCGTGACACCGATAAAGGTCATGTCCTTTTGAGGGTCACCATACCACGCAGCGTAGATCCTCGCCATCGCGTCCCGGCAATTCTCAACGCAGATAAGCGGAATGTCTAACCCCGACGCGTCAACTCTGCCGTCGTAAAGTGCTTTTTGTGAGATTATTGCCGCGACCGCGCCGTGCGTGCGCGCATCGGAGAGATAACGGTGAGAGTCGGTGTGCAGTCCCTCAATGGCAATATACAGTCCGTTTTTGACGACCTGCCTTGAGTCCGTGAAGATCTCTTCGATCTCAATGTTCGCAAGCGAAGACTTGCGCGGATCCACACGGCTCTGTGCTGTAAAATAAACTATTCCGCAATTTGAAATAAGGCTTGAGAGTAACATAAATAAAACCTCCGAAAAAATTTGTCTTTTTTCTTCCGTTTTTTTAATGCTCCTCTGCTTTATCTATCCTTTTTTATTCGTCCGGATCGAAGGTCATATCTCCGTCATTCGGATTTCCGAAGGTGATATCGATTACCGTTCCGACCTCAACGACCGTCCCCGGCGCGTGCGATTGCTTTACAACGACAACGCCGTTTGCAAGATAGTTCGGCGTGCCGAGAATTCTTATGTTGAGTCCGAGATTCGTAAGCGTTCCGTTTGCCGCAACGGCGGTCATTCCCGAAAGATTCGGAACCTTTACGGTCTCTTTTTCCTTGATTGCTTCATCGGTCGTATAAAGAATTATCTTTGCGTTCGTTTTGTCAAGCAGTGCGCCCATCTTCGGTGACTGCTCCTTGACCTTCTCTCCGTCGCCGACGACCTCGACCTCAAAGCCGAGCATTTCCGCCAGCTCCTTTGCGTAATCGGTGCTTGAACCGACGAGCCACGGTGCGCTGACAGGCTCAAGCTCGCCCTCCTCATACTCCGCATTGACTCCGCAATACGGCAAGATCTCTTCAAGCAGCGAGCCGACGTACGGTGCCGCGATAACGCTGGCATAAAGCACGCCCTCGGTAGGTTCATCGACCATGAAAAGCACCGATACCTCGGGTTTTTCGGCAGGCGCGAAGGCAATTGCCGAGCAGACGTAGGGAGTGTAGGGCGTGTCGTGAACGTCCTTTTTCTCGGACGTACCCGTCTTCGCCGCAATTCTGTATCCCGGGACGTACGCCGCTTTAGATCCGCCGTCGGTCGAAACGCCCTCTTCAAGAATATTTGCAACCGTCTTGCAGGTCTCCACGCTGAAGACCTGACGCTTTATCTGCGTTTCATATGAATAAATGATATTTCCGTCCTTGTCTGTTATCTCTTTGATAAAATGCGGAGTGACGAGATTTCCGCCGTTGGCAACCGTGTTGATTGCCGCAAGGTGCGCAATCGGGGATATCTTGAAGTTCTGACCGAAGGATGCCGTTGCGAGATAAATGTCCGCGCTCTGGAACAGTTCCTTATCCCAGAAGGTAACTCCTTCCTTGGTGTACTCCTCACCCGAGGCGTCAATTCCCGTCTTTTCAAAATAGCCGAGCTCCGAAAAATACTTGTAGTAATTCTCCGAGCCGAGTCTGAGTCCCATCTGCATAAGCACGGGGTTGCATGACTGCTGAAGTCCGCGGGCAAAGGTCAGCGAGCCGTGTCCCTTGTGATTGTGGCACTTTATCCTCTGACCGTTGACTATATAGTAACCGGGACAGGAGAACGTCTCGTTGTCGTTTACTATATTTTCCTCGTATGACATCGCGGCAGTCAGCACCTTAAAGGTCGAGCCGGGCATATAAAGCTCGGTTATCGCCTTGTTGTTCCACATTTCAAGCCTAAGCTGAGTTTCAAGCGCTATGTACTCGTCGCTTCCCTTCTCATATCCCGATTCCGTCAGCTTATTTTTGCTGTCGGTGTCAAGCACGTACGGGTTGTTGAGGTCGTACGGAGGATATACCGCCATGGCGAGTATCGCGCCCGTGTCAACGTCCATCACTATTCCGCACGCACGGTTTTTCGCGCCCGACTCTATGTATGAGGTCTTGAGCTGTTCTTCAAGCTCTGCCTGAATGTAAACGTCAATAGTTGTCGTCAGATTGTAGCCGTCGATTGCGGGAATATAGCTTTCGTAATCGTAGACCATCTCGTTTCCGAAGGAGTCCTTGGCACCTATGTATTTTCCGTCTGTGCCCTTGAGCATATCGTTGTAGGTGTATTCAAGACCGTAAAGCCCCGTTCCGTCACTTCCCGTAAAGCCCAAAACGTGGGATGCGAGCGTGTCGTACGGGTAATATCTCTTGCTTGTCGCCTGAAGGTGTAAGAGTGCCTTATTATCGAGTCCCGATGCCTCAAGAAACGCGCGTACAAGGTCGGCGGTTTCCTCTGAAATATGACGGGCGAGCGTTCTGTCGCGGTATTTTGTATATCCCGCCTGCTTCATTACGTCCTCGTAAGATAGGTCAAGGTCAACTATCGCCGAGACCCCTTTTGCTATCATGTCGGCGTAATCGACTCCGTCCTCCCTGCTCTGCCTCATTATGGCGGCAGGGTCAAGAAAGAGACGGTAGGTCGTAATGTTCGTTGCCATTACAATGCCGTTGGTGTCGTATATGTTTCCTCTGTTTGCGCTGACACTCGTCTCCTGCGTTATCTGGTCGAGTACCTTTTGCTCGTATTCCTTAAAATTGAAGATCTGAATAAACAGAATTCTCATGGAAAGAGCAACGAAAAGCAGGCTGAGTACAATACAAATAATGCCCGCGCGTTTTCTGACCTTAGTGCTCGGCGTTCCGCCTACCATCGCTCTTCCCCCTTTCATCATAAAGGCAGATTAAAACCTTTGCCTGTCCTTTAGAATATATGCCTGTCCTCAATTCGGTATGAATATTTTTTAATTTTTTATAAGGCTTGCCCCCAAGTGAGACTATATTATAAAATACCTTATAATTATATCACATCTTGCGCCGTTTTTAAATAGATTTCATGTATTATTTACAGTTTTTAAGCTAAAAAAATCTAAAACCGCATAACAAACGACCCCTTGAGTCACTGACTTAAGAGGTCGCCTGACCTTGTATTGTTCGTCTCTGAAATTTAATCTCCAAAGCCTATCGCGTGCAAGATCTCCGAGAGCCACGACTCTTTTTTCCCGTCAGCCTCGACACCCTCGATTTTTTCGTCTTCCTTTATATCAACATAGCGCGAAGACGCATAATCCGCACTTATCATGCCGTATTCCTTGACGGCGATATTCTTTATGTCAAGCATGTTGTTCTTGACCTCAAGCTTGCCCTCAAGATCTTTTATCTGATAGTCCAGACTGTCGATCTTATCTTCAAGCGAGCTTACCTCCCACGATGCACGGCTTACCATAACCGAACTGCACACGATTAAAAGAAGCGAAATAGCAAAAACAAGAATTGTCGAGATGACACCCAAAGGAATCTTCTTTTTCTCGCCCTCGGCAACCGTCTCACCCTTCTTGAATTCAAACCAATTTTCCGCGAATCGCTCGAATTCTTCACGATTTAGGTGAGAGGGTATCTCTTTAATTTTGCTTCCTGCGTGCCCGATTACGGCAAGCCATATGGCTTTTTTTGGCGGTTTACCCGATTCCTGCACACCATCCGCCAAAGCCTTTGCATCCGCCTCTTCGTACTCGCTTTCCGCGCGCGAGTAGAAGCGGGGCATTTTATAGTCACGGAGATCCCTGTAATAGTTAGCGAAATCATCACTGCTCATACAGCTCCTGCCGCCGATGTTCTGTGTATTGTATTTTGCGTCGCTCGCCGACACGCCTGCCCTCTCCGTGTACAGACCTATCAAGCGGCGTTTTGCGCCCTCTTTATTTTTTTGAGCCTCCGCGCCGCTCCGTACACTCGTTTTTATGCCGCGATCCTTAAATCTCTCGCAAAGCATGTCGATGTACAGCGCCGCCACGTCAATTCCGCTCTGCCGCGACGGACTTCCCACCGCGACCGATGCAGAGCGTTCGGAAACCCTGACAGTTCCTGTCTTCTTCATTTCATTCTCCAAAAATATCTTTTCTCTGTTATTTCTTGTTACTCAGCGTCAAAAAAGGTCATCAAAGACCAAAATTTGTCGAACATATCTCCAAAGTTTTATAAAGCCGATTTTCATTCAAAGCTTTTCGGCAACACGGAGCTTCGCACTCCTCGACCGAGGATTTTCCAGAACTTCCGCTTCACTCGGAAGTATCGGTTTCTTGGTCAAGATCTTTACCTCGGGCTTCTTGCCGCAAACGCAGACCGGAAGACTGCGAGGACATACGCATCCGCTTGCCATATCGGCAAAGGTTTGTTTGACGATTCTGTCCTCAAGCGAATGGAAGGTTATTATCACTATCCTGCCTCCCGTCCTCATAATGTCCTTCGCTTTTCTTATCGCAGGCTCGATGGCGTCAAGCTCACCGTTGACCTCGATTCTGATAGCCTGAAATGTTCTCTTTGCGGGATGATGTCCGCCCTCTCTCGCCGCCGCGGGGATCGCGCCCTTGATTATGTCAACCAGTTCTCCCGTGCTCTCAATCGGCTTTTGCTCGCGGTGTCTGACAACAGCCGCCGCGATCTTCGGGGCAAATCGCTCTTCGCCGTACTCCCAAATGACTCTTTTTAACTCCTCGTATGTGTATGTGTTTACCACCGTGTAAGCGTCAAGCTCGCCCCGCCTGTCCATTCTCATGTCGAGCGGCGCATCGACGTTGTGCGTAAATCCGCGCTCCGCCGTGTCAAGCTGGTAGGACGACACGCCGAGGTCAAGCAGTATTCCGTCTATTTTGTCAATTCCAAGCTCTCGGCAGACCTCAGAGGCAGACGAGAAATTGTTTCTGACAAACGTAACTCTGTCAAGATATCCCGAGAGACGTTCGGTAGCCGCTCCGATCGCCGCATCGTCGCGGTCGATTGCGATAAGCCTTCCGCCCCCCGTAAGCCTTTTCACTATTTCAAGCGAGTGACCTCCGCCGCCTGCCGTTCCGTCGACATATATGCCGTCGGGCTTTATGTTAAGAGACTCGATGCACTCGTCAAGGAGAACCGAGCGGTGAGAAAAATTTATCTTATCAGCCACGTCGCACCTCAAAGTCCGAATCTCTCAAGCTCCGCACGAATATCCTCCGCGCTCTCGCCCTCAAGCTCCGCACGCCAATTCTCGGCTGACCATATCTCAGCATAGGTCGAACAACCCACAACGACCGCGTTTTTTTCAATTCCTGCGTAAGACAGAAGCTCGCGCGTCAGAATTATTCTTCCCTGCGAATCGGGACTCACCTGAAGTGCGTTTCTGTGAAGATATCTCATCGCCTTCTCGGAGATCCTTCTCTCCTGCTCCAGAATCGGCGCGATGTACTCTTCCCAGCCCTTGAGCGAAAATATCTTCAGTCTCGGACCGCGAAGGTCACGGGAAACGATGAAGGTCTCGCCAAGCTCGTCTCTGAACTTCGCAGGTACAAATATTCGGTTTTTACTGTCAACACTATGCTCGTATTCGCCTGTGAACATCAGATAGCTCCTTTTTATAACTCGTCCGACCCGAAAGCCGTTTTTCTCAATGTGGGGAATTCAAGCCGAAATATTCAAACACTTCTAAACACATTAGCTCCATTTTCCGCCACATTTGACGCTATAATTATAATATATTTCAAATTGATATTCAAGAGGATTTCAAAAAAAGATTTCAAAATCGTTCAGTTTTTAACCTCTTTTTTTCTCAAAACCACCCAAAACCTCCCCAATTTAATACTTTTCACCGCAACATGATGACGTTTTACAATTAATTTCAATTTGTTACATTTATTTCCAGCGAGCCTGTTCTTCTCCGAAAAGACATAAAATCCGTGTCATTTTTTGTCGCAGGGCATAGAATGTTATTGGTATATGTCGAATATATCAATACAAAATTGATGTGGCAGCGCACAGGGGACACCGTGTGCTGCCGAAGAATGGAGTTTTGAAATGTATAACGAAAACAATCGACAGATGGGCATGGCGACAAGAAAAAACATGGGCCCCATGACACGTCTCGCGCCGAACTCCGGACCCTCCGTCACACGCGACATTCCGGGTCTTGATCTTCGCTCGCCCGGTCGCCGCGGATGCGACGGAACACTCCGAGACCTGAGCGATGATATGATGCGCTCAAGGTGCGACGGTGAGAGACGCGGTGACGACAGACGTGAAAGCGGCAGATGTGGCGATGACAGACGCGGTGACAGTAGATGCGGCGATGACAGACGCAGTGACGGTAGATGCGGCGATGACAGACGCAGTGACGGTAGATGTGACAATGACAGACGCGGTGATGACAGACGCGAATGTGGCAGATGTGGCGACGGCAGACGCAATGACGGCAGATGCGGTGAGAGCAGATGTAACAAAAACAGATGCGGCGAGAGCAGATGCAACGAAAACAGATGCGGCGAGAGCAGATGTAACGAAAACAGATGCGGCGGAGAACCGAGATTTTCGGCAGAAGGAACAACGTGTTCGAAATGCACCGAGGGCAGATGCGGTGGCTGGGGACTGTATGACCATCCGCTCGCAATGGTCTATTCACCCTGCCAAAGCTGGCGCGAGGTCTATGCTCCCGACGTTGCGCTTGCACGCGGAACGATGTTTTCAGAGCTTGACCTGCCGTTTGAACCTTCAAAATTCAGAAAGGGGTGCATGTGATGAATTGTCCTGAAGTAAGCTGTAATTCAAACCGACCCGGAGCAAATTTGCTCAAAAAAATTCAAGAGATAGACTTCTCGCTATATGAGACTATCCTCTATCTCGACGTCTATCCGGACTGCCTGGAGGCGCTCTGCTACTATCACACACTCATGTCCCAAAGGCGCGAGTTAATGGAGCAGTACACGTGCGAGGTAGGTCCCTTGACGGCATTCGAGAACCGTAGCCGAACATGCTGGGATTGGGTGAAATCCCCTTGGCCTTGGCAGATGTAAAGTGGTGACAATATGCCGTATATTTTGATGTTATTACTAATTTGTGGTGATTTTGCCTTGAAAAACGACATGTTTTGGCATAAAATAAAACTCTTCGCCTCGAAGCACGGATTGTAAGCCGATACGGCAGAAAGCATTAAATACCGCCGCAAAACTTTATAAAAAAATGCCGTAAAACGGCAAGAATGGAGTATTTTTCATGTGGATCTATGAGAAAAAATTGCAGTTCCCCGTAAAAATAAAAACGCCCAACCCAAAGACTGCCTCACTCATTGTGAGTCAGCTCGGTGGTCCGGATGGGGAACTCGCGGCATCTATGCGCTATCTCAACCAGCGCTATTCGATGCCGTACAATGAAGTCGTCGGAATATTGACCGACGTGGGTACGGAAGAGCTTGCGCATCTGGAGATGATAGCTTCTATCCTTTACCAGCTCACGCGTAACGTCGACGCAGACGAGATCGGAAAGACCTCTCTCGCGCCCTACTTTGTCGATCATACCACCGGCATCTACCCCGTAGCCGCCTCGGGCGTTCCGACAGACATGAAGTATATAGGCGTCAAGGGAGACATAATAGCCGACCTCAATGAGGACCTCGCCGCAGAGCAAAAGGCTCGCGTGACATACGACAATCTCATTCGTCTTGTTGACGACCCCGATGTCAAGGAGCCGCTCAAATATCTCCGCGAGCGCGAGATAGTACACTACCAGCGCTTCGGGGATGCGTTGCGTGTAACGCAGGACAGACTTGACTCAAAGAATTTCTATGCGATGAACCCGAACTTTGATAAATAAGTAATATAAGCATTTATAAGCACATCCTAAAATAAAGTGACTTGAATTTATATTAGCATGCACCCGAAAGGTCAGACAAACTTTTCGGGTGCATATCTTTCACGCGCAAAGAAATTTTCTACATTTAATTATATCTCAAGTCACACGAATATGCTTTTTCGCGAACATGCTTTTTCAATCATATTTTTTAACACG
Source organism: Eubacteriales bacterium (assembly GCA_051867975.1). Taxonomy (GTDB): domain Bacteria; phylum Bacillota; class Clostridia; order Oscillospirales; family CAG-272; genus SVTX01. Next base: position 34,527 of record JBJDZM010000059.1, read on the forward strand.
CACAAACAGCGACTTAAGCGCCTTATAATCAAAAGGAATCAAGGGATAGAGATAGCTTCTCTTTCCGTTTACGGTCTTGTTCGTCAAGAGCAATACGCCTATTACAAGCGAGCCTGCGATAAATCCCCACACCCCGAATATCGCCGTCAGAATAAGCAGCATTATTCTCATAAACTTTATCGCGTATCCAAGCTCGTAGCTTCTCTGCGTGAAGTTTGCAATCGCGACGAACGCCATATAGAGTATGACCTCGGGAATCAGCCAGCCGATGCTGACCGCAAAATCGCCGAGTATCAGTCCGCCGACGACAGAGAGCGAGTTAGAGAGCATATTCGGCGTGTTGAGCGATGCCATTCGCAACCCGTCAATTATAAATTCGACGAGCAAAAGCTGTGCGATAAGCGGAATACGCCCGACGTCCGTCGGGATGATAAAGTCAAGCCACTGCGGAACAAATTGCGGATGCTTTACAAGCAAGAACCAAAGCGGCACCATGTAAAGTGCCAGAAAGAAGACGACGTGCCTGACAAGACGGATATACGTACCCGTAAGCGGCGGAAAATAAAAATCGTTCGTCTCCTGCATAAAGTCGAAGATAGACGTCGGCAATACCATTATCTCGGGCGAGTTGTCGCACAGGATAAGCACGCTTCCCTCTAAGAGCTGCGCCGCGGCGGAGTCGGGACGCTCGGTGTATCTTATCTTCGGAAAAGGGTTGTACCACCTCTGCTTTATCAGACATTCCGCCAGCGACATGTGCCCCAGCGTCAGCGAATCTGTCTTGATGTTCTGCAGCCTTTCCTTTACCTCTTCTACATATTTCATGTCGGCTCTGTCCGCCATAAAGCAGACGACGATATCGGTTTTTGAGCTTTTTCCGACGGTCAGATAACTCATCGTAAGCTCGGGGTTGCGGATGCGGCGGCGAATGAGCGCGGTGTTGAAGATCAGCGTCTCGACAAATCCGTCCCGCGCTCCGCGCATGACCTTGTCGCCTTCGGGTTCTGCGGTATCGCGCGCAGGATACGTCCGCGCGTCGATTATAACTCCGTATTCCCCGAAGGTCGAGCCGAGCACAAGCGTGGCTCCCGACAAAACAAACTGTATCATCGACTCCACGTCACACGTCGAGTCGGTCTCAACGTACGGCAGATGTGCATGAACAAACGCCGAGACGGTCTGTGCAACAGGCGCGCTCTTCTCCCATGACCCCTCGCTTCCGTCAATGTTCGAGCCAAGCCCCTTGAGCGAGAGAAGATACACCATCAGCTTTTGCATCACGGTATCTTTTACGAAGCCGTCAATGTAATACAGCATAAGCTCTCCGCTGCCGACAGTCAAGGGCTTTTTTATTATATCAAAATTCTTTTGGGGCTTTAATATCGAGTCAACGAGTCTGACATTTTCCCGATAGTCCCCCGTCAGTTTTTTTATTTCTTGCATAAAAAATCCAAGCGAACAAGGCTATTTGCCCGTCCGCACTCCATAAAAAATCGAGTACAAAAACATTGTACCCGATTTTATAAAAATCATGCAAAGCATTGTCAAACGCTAAATCCGTCCGAAAAAACCTACTTTTTGAGCATTTGGTTCACTTCAACTCTGTTTTTCCCTTTTTCAACCGATTTACAAGCCATTTTTCACTCCAATCATCGATTCTCAGTCAAAAAATGTAAACACTTAATTGTTTTTCCAATATTTTGTTGAATTATGTCGATTTCTCATCATTTTTTACAAGGCCCATAAGCTCCGAAACGAACTCCTCCACATCCTTAAACTCCCTATAAACGGATGCAAACCGCACATACGAAATATGGTCGCGCTCCTTGAGCTTCGCCATAACCATCTCCCCGATATCGGTGGATTTCACCTCATTGTTGAGAGAATTCTGTATTTCGGTCTCTATCTCGGATACTATCTCGTCTGCATTGACCGAGCGCTTTTGCGTTGCCTTCAGTATGCCGGAGAGGAGCTTGGTCCTGTCGAAAAGCTCTTTTTCTCCGTTCTTTTTAATAACAAAGATCTGCACGTCTTCAAGTATCTCGTACGTCGTAAATCTCTTCTGACATTCGAGGCACTCTCTCCTTCTCTTTATGCTCGCGCCTTCGTTAAGCGTTCTTGTATCAAGCACCTTGCTCTCGGGATAACCGCAAAAAGGACATTTCATGTGTTTTCTCCTAATACCATATGTAGTTTGTGTAGAACTATATGTAGTATAACATATTTTGTGCGTTTTGTAAAGAAAATTTTCCAAAATAACCTGAAATTGTAAATATTTGCGGATGACAACCGACGTTTTACGGAATATAATAAGTGAAGCAAAAACAAAAAAGCCTTGAAAACTCCCGTTTTCTCGCCGATTTTTCCGCAACAGTATGAGGGCGACGTTTGACGAAGACCGCCCGATCCGGTACGGCGTGCATTGTAAAAAGTTGCTTGCAAGCGGAAAATACCGCATTTGACCGCACTTTATTACACATCAGGGCTTTTATGCTAATTTTAAGCCGAAAAATACCCCTTATTCCGATAATTTGTATTGGAAAATGCTAATTATCAGAGTTATTTTCCATTGACAAGAAAGTTGTATAGTTGTATAATTATCATGTAAGAATATGTACATGGAGGACACTTTAATGAGCGAAATCATCAAAGAATTGTCAAAGATCGGCATTGTCCCGGTCATAAAAATCGATAACGCCGCTGACGCAAACCCTCTCGCAAAGGCTCTTATCGACGGCGGACTTCCCTGCGCCGAGGTCACATTCCGCACCTGTTGCGCAAAGGAAGCAATATCAATAATCTCCAAGGAATACCCCGAAATGATAGTCGGCGCGGGTACCGTGCTGACAAAAGCGCAGGTTGACGATGCAATCGAGGCGGGCGCGAAATTCATCGTCTCCCCCGGCTTCAACCCCGAAATAGTCAAGTACTGCCAAAGCCGCGGCTGTCCCATCATTCCCGGAATCAACAACCCGTCAGGAATAGAGGCGGCACTTGAGCTCGGACTTAAAACGGTTAAATTCTTCCCTGCCGAGCAGTCAGGCGGACTTCCGATGATCAAGGCTATGTCGGCGCCCTACGGCGGAGTAACCTTTATGCCGACAGGCGGCGTAAGCCCCGCAAACGTCAACGATTACCTTGCTTTTAATAAGATAGTTTGCTGCGGCGGCTCCTGGATGGTCAAGCCCGAAATGATTGCTGCCGGCGACTTTGACGGCATTACAAAGCTCGTCCGCGAGGCGGTTGACACGATGCTCGGCTTCAAGCTCCGTCACATCGGCATCAATCCCGAGGGTGACACGGCGGAAAATGCCGCAAATACACTCGGAAAGATATTCTCGTTTGCATCACGCGCTACGTCAAAGTCCGTGTTCTCAAACGAGCAGCTTGAATTCATGACCGCAAAAGGTCCCGGCACGCACGGACATATCGCAATCGAGACAAAGAACGTCGACCGCGCGGTATATCACCTTGAGCGCCGCGGTGTCAAGTTCGACTACTCAACCGCAACCTACGACGACAAGGGCAACATGAAATTCATATACCTCGCCGACGAAATAAACGGTTTTGCATATCACCTCGTAAAGTAAGGGGGACGCCCTACTTTTTTCGAGAAAAAAGTAGGCAAAAAAGCTTCCTTAAAGGTAAGACGGATTATTTCTTGAAAACCAGCATGTTTTTTCGAGAAAAAAGTAGGCAAAAAAGCTTCCCGAAGGATAGGACAGTTTATTTCTTTAAACTTGTAAGTTTTAAATCGACAGCATTAAAAGAATTTATAAAAAGTGTTTGAGGGATTACGAGAATTTTTTGGAAAAAAGTTCCCAAAAAATCGCCTCCATGAAAGGATAAGAAATGGCAAGAGTTATTACATTTGGCGAGCTTATGCTCCGCCTTCAGCCCTACAATTATGAAAGATTCGTGCAGTGCGACCACGTCGAGTTTACATTCGGCGGCGGCGAGGCAAATGTTGCTGTTTCGCTTGCGAACTACGGCATGGACGTTGCGTACGTAACGAAGCTCCCCACACACGCTATCGGTCAGGCGGCAGTTAACAGTCTCCGCCGTTTTGGCGTTGACACAACGAAGATCGTCCGCGGCGGCGACCGTGTCGGTATCTACTTCAACGAAAAGGGCGCATCGCAGAGAGGCTCGGTCTGCATCTACGACCGTGCAAATTCCGCCATCGCGAAGGCGACTAAAGAAGACTTTGATTGGGACAGCATCTTTGAGGGTGCCGAATGGTTCCACTTCACGGGAATCACCCCCGCTCTCGGCGCAAACGTCGTTGAGATATGCAAGGATGCGTGCAAGGCGGCAAAGGCACACGGACTGAAGATCTCCTGCGACCTCAACTACCGCGGAAAGCTCTGGACGAGAGCCGAGGCTCGCGAGGCTATGACCGAGCTTTGCAAGTACGTTGACGTCTGCATCTCCAACGAGGAAGACGCAAAGGACGTATTCGGCATCGAGGCTGAAGCTACCGACATTTACGGCGGAAAACTCAACCACGACGGCTACAAGTCTGTTGCAAAACAGCTTGCCGACAAGTTCGGATTTGAGTACGTTGCAATCACGCTTCGTGAGAGCCGTAGCGCCTTTGACAACGGCTGGTCTGCAATGCTCTATGATGTTAAGGCTGACGAATACTGCTTCTCAAAGAAGTACGACCTTCACATCATCGACCGCGTGGGCGGCGGCGACTCCTTCGGCGGCGGACTTATCTACGGACTCATGAACGGCAAGACCGCTCAGGGCGCAGTTGAATTTGCGGTTGCGGCTTCCGCTCTCAAGCACTCAATCGAGGGCGACTATAACATGGTAACCCTCGCCGAGGTCGAAAAACTCGCAGGCGGCGACGGCTCGGGCAGAATTCAGAGATAAGTTTTGGGAAAGAGGTATTGCAGGGGGAGAAAAACTTTTCGAGAAAAGTTTTCTCCCCCTTCCCAAAAACCGACGGTAGGTTTTTGGGAAGGGCGGAATTTGCGCTTTTCGCATAGCGAAAATTGCGGCATCAAGCCGCAAAGCAAAAACGCGGGGTGAGTATATAATGCGTTTACGCATTAACTCACCCCAACCCTCATTTTTCAAAAGCTTTTATATAAAATAGCAGTATCTGTTGACATTACAAGGTCTATTCACAATTTACAAGTCATTCACGAGATTAATGAAAAAACGTTATATACGCATGGTATAATAGAGATTGATTAACTAAAAATGATTGTAAATCAAGGAGAAACGAATGGATTGGGAAAACATACTTAAAACGGTAACCGGCTGGCTGACAACGACAGGAATTAAGATTATCGTTGCGCTGATTCTGCTTCTTGTGTCATTCAAGCTGATAAATTGGTTTTCAAAAAAGATACAAAGGGCGTGCGAGAGAAACGCGGCATCCGGCATGAAATATGACAAGACTCTGACGCGCACCCTGGGCAATGTTTTCAAAATAGCGTCCAAAATTCTCGTCTGCGTCTGTCTTGTCGGATATTTGGGACTTGACACAAGCGGAATTACGGCACTCATCGCATCGCTTGGCGTCGGTGTCGGACTTGCGGTAAATGGTACGATATCTAACTTTGCAGGTGGCGTCATGCTTCTGTTTACGCGCCCCTTCAAAGACGACGACTTTATCGAAGCCTGCGGATATTCGGGAACGGTAGAGGATATTTTTATCTGCAACACAAAAATCATAACACCCGACAATAAGGTTGTATATCTCCCTAACGGCAAGCTCTCCACCAGCGAAATCGTCAATTATTCCGAAAAGGATATCCGACGTGTGGACGCGACGTTTTCGGTCGCATACGGCATGGATTTTGAGGAAGCAAAGAGAATCATACTTGACATCTGCTCGGCAAATTCGCTCATATTGAGCGATCCCGCACCCATGGTGCGTATCTCCAAGCATGCTTCAAGCGGCATTGAACTTGTCACCCGTGTCTGGTGCAAAAACGCCGATTATTGGACGGTGCATTTTGATCTTATGGAACAGGTCAAAAAAGGATTCGACGAAAACGGAATCGAGATTCCCTTTCCACAGGTCGATGTGCATATGCGCAAGGACTGAAACTCCGGACATTTTCTGCCTGAAAACCGCAAGTGTTCCTCAACGCTGAAATTATCGGCTTCATAAGTAGCGGAGAGTGGTCGAATCCTCTTTCTCTGCTGCTTATGGGGACGTGATGTGCGCTTGCATGTCCTTACCTTGCATCACTCGCTCTTCATATCCTTCAATAAAAAAGCAGAAGAAAGAATTATCATTTTTTTCAAGAATTTATCAAGATTTTTCAAAAAAACTATTGCAAAATGAGAAAAAATGTGATATAATAAGCAAGTCGCTGGTGTAGCACAGTCGGTAGTGCAGCTGATTCGTAATCAGCAGGTCGTGTGTTCAAGTCACATCACCAGCTCCATAAACAACAGAGAGGGGATTTCCCCTCTCTGTTGTTTATGGAGCCGATTATTTCACCGACGAAGAACACTTAGGACACGCAGTGTCCTATCAGATTGATGACAAGGTTCATATTCAATATAATATTGCATATGAGTAATCGATAGTCCACTTTTTCTTTGGCAGCACAGGCGCAAAGAAAAAGCTTGGCAAAAAGAAAACGCCGCAAGGAAATTTCGCCGTTGCGACGGCGACAAGGGCTATGCGCCCTTGACTGCACCGCCTTTTGAGAAAAATTGCAAACACGCTTTGCGTGATTTGCCCGAGTTTTCTGCGAAAACTCTGCGGGCGAAAACTTTCCTGAAGGCATCGCCGTGGGGTTTGTCTGCAGTCTGTTTGGACACGCAGTGTCCCATCGTTTTGCCTGTCTTTTTATCTCAAATCAGATCTCCTCAAGCTTCGTCATTTCGTCGGGATATCTTATATCAATAAATTTAGTATATCCCTCGGCTTCAAGCTTCTGCTTCTGGAATCCGACGTTCTTATTCATCCTCTGAACGAGAACGATCTTTCCCTGCTCGCGCGCAGTCATTGCCGCCTTTTGCATCAACGCAAAATCCGAGGTACTCATGCGTTTGTCGTAAAGAACTGCTGTCTTCTCCGACGTTTCCTCGGGCTTGAAGTTTTTCTCAACGAGAGCCGCAACGATGCGCTCAAAACCGATTGAGAAACCACACGCAGGAGTCTTTTGGCCCGTGAAGTTGCCTATCATGTTATCGTAACGACCTCCGCCGCCGACGCTTGAGCCTTTGAAGTCCTCCGAATGGATTTCAAAAATCACGCCCGTATAGTAGCCCATTCCACGCACCAAGGTGGGGTCGAATTCGAGTTTAAAGCGACCGCCCGAAATAGTTGCGACCGCATCGACGATCTCACGAAGATTGTCTACGATTCCGCTCTCAACGTTCTCTCCGAGTGCGCCTTCAAGATAGGCAAATCTATCCTCTGCCGCCATAGCGCCGCGGAAAATCTCCATGTACCTTGCGACGCAAAGCTCGTTATAGCCCGATTCAAGCAGTTCTTTTTCGATTCCGCTCTCGCCGATCTTGTCATACTTGTCAAGGATAATAAACACCTGCGAGAAGCTATCCTCGGCAAAGCCCGAGGCGCGCGCCATCGCCGCCAAGATTCGGCGGTCGTTGATAACGATAGTCACTCCGCCGACACCGACGCTTTCAAGATATGTCGAGGTCGCAGTGATAAGCTCTATTTCGGCAGAGTTCGTCGCGTCGCCGAAAATATCTATGTCGCACTGAACGAACTGACGGAATCTCCCCTTTTGCGGTCTGTCGGCACGCCAAACGGGACCTATCTGCATTGCCTTAAAGGGCAGGGACAGATTTGCCGCATTGTTTGCGTAATAACGCGAGAGCGGCACGGTCAAGTCATACCTCAGTCCCGAATCGACAAGGCTGTCAACGTCAAGTCCCTCGGCGGCATCGGCGAGCTTCTCTCCCCTTTTGAGTATCTTGAATATCAGCTTTTCGTTGTCTCCGCCCTGCTTGCTCGTCAGATTCTCGATATGCTCAACACAGGGAGTCTCTATCTGCGAAAAACCGAACGACGCATATGTTTTCTTCATTTTATTGAGCAGATATTCGCGGATCTCCGCCTCGCGCGGAAGAATATCTCTCATGCCTTTTGTTGTCTCTTTTACAAACATATTCTTTCGCAAAACCACACAAGAGGTTTTGCCCCTCCTTTTTTATTAGGAAACTTTTTGGAAAAAGTTTCCTATAACCTTCAAAAAATTTCATTTGGATTTATTTTACTTTCTACGGTTAGTTAATTTAAACCGCATCACCTGTAATAGACATAGTGAACGATTATCGTCCTTTCCTTGCCGCCGTGTTCAAGGTCGGGGGCGGTGATAACGACACCGTCGTGACTTTGAAGCTCCCACGCCTGCATTTCTTCAATCTTGCAACGCATCAGCACGTCGGCAGAGGCAAAGACCAGCAGCTCATCGTCCTTAATATTCAAGGCACCTGAGCGACCTATGACCTCGTGCGTGCCGTTTTTCTCCTCGGTGACGTATTTGACGTGATGACCGCAGATCTTGTGCGCCATATCCCATTTAAAGCGTTTGCTGTCGGGATTTTTACTCTTCGTCGCCTTTTCAAATATTTTTTTGAACAGTCCCACGGCTCTACCTCCAAACAGGTTCTTTTCCCGTCAAAAATCTATAAGTATTAACATATTCCGCGTAAATGGCGCGTGCCTTCTCGGAATTTTTGTCAAAGCTATTCTTTTTAATTCCGCGGAGCATTATATTCTTCGGCGTTTCCTCAGGGTCGATAAGTTCAAGCGCCGCCGTTTCGTATCCGTTCGCTTCCATGAGCTTTAACCGAAGAGCATCTGTCGCCGCGTCGCAGAGCTTCTGGCGAAGCATCGAATAGTCCGAGATGAACGCAAGGCTCTCGCAGTCGAGAAGCCTGTTCAACTCATGGTGACAGCACGGAGTCGAAAGAATGACCTTCGCATCCCACTCTATCGCCTTGCCGATAACGATATCGGTCGCAATATCGCACGCGTGGAGCGAGACGACCATGTCGACAGGTGTCTCGGTGTTATAAAGGCTGACGTCACCGCACAGAAACTCAAGTCCGTCGAAACCGAGTTTTTGCGCCACATGGGAGCAATATTCTATGACATCCCGCTTCAGATCAACGCCTGTCATCTTTACTTTTCTGCCCTTGATGACGGCAAAATAGTGATACACCGCAAAGGAAAGATAGCTTTTTCCGCAACAGAGGTCGCAGATGCGCAGCTCTCCTTCGGGCAAATGCCCCTCGACGTCACGCACAAGCTCCAAAAAGCGGTTTATCTGCCTGAATTTCGCCTGCTTTTTGTCGTAAACTCTTCCGTTTTTATCGCTGACCTCAAGGAACTTTAAAAACGGCTCATCTCCGCTCAAAATGTAATTTTTCTTTTTGTTGTTTGCCCCGGGTACTATCCGTGCTAAAGGCTCGAATCCGAGCTTGTCTGAGTTTTCAAGCGCACGCTCAAGCTTTTCGCCGCCCAAAAGCACACTGTTGCCCGACCTTGAGACCTTGTATTCACATTCTCCCACCGTCGTGATGAGATTTATCTGCGCGTACTCGCATATCATGGAAAACAACGTCTCCGCGTCGTCAATTTCGATGTTTTTGTGCTTTGCCTTGTTGTCGGTGTAAAAGCTCTCGGCTTGGAGCATGTCCCGTCCCGAAATATTTTTTACACTGAGTACCGTCTTTTTTACCGAGGCATCACTCGGCTTTGAGAAGACCGCCTTCTTCAGCACTCCGCACTCGGCTGACCTATATATAAGCGAGCGGAGCGCCTCGCCGCTCACGTCACGCATCGCCATTACCTTCGCCGCCGCTCTTTTTCTTTGATTTAAAAGAGATCTTCGACTCCTTGCCCGACATGAGTCTCTTGATATTTTCCCTGTGCATGAAGACGATAAGGAGCATGATAATTATGCAAGCCAGCGTTATAAAACCGTTTTGAGGGTAAAACGCATGCTGAATTATCGGCAGAAGCATAACGCCCATGATAGAGCCGAGAGAGACGAAGCGCGACATGAGAACTATCACCGCAAAAAGCGGAACGAGTATCGCAAACGATATGGGAGAAAGCACGAGGACGACACCTGCAAGCGATGCAACTCCCTTTCCGCCCTTGAATTTGTAGTATACGGGGAATGTGTGACCGAGAATTACGAAAATTCCGGCAATCGCTCCGCCGACCTCGCGCGACAGAATAAGCGAGCCTAAAACAACGGCAATAACGGTCTTTAAAAAGTCGAGCAGAAGTATGAGTATCG
>JBJDZM010000060.1:0-2276 GCA_051867975.1 Eubacteriales bacterium
TTATACTTCTTCACCGTAAAGGGCGAAAGCATGAGTTTCGGTCACCACAACGTTGACAAAATCACCCTCGCGAGCCGTCTCTGAGGCGAATAGAATTATCTTGTTGCCTTCCGTCCTGCCTTCAAGCATCGAAGGATTGTTTTTGCTTGCGCCTTGGCAAAGAACGCGATAGGTCTTTCCGAGACAAGCGGTATTAAGCTCGTCCGCAATTTCAGTTTGAAGGTCGAGCAGACGGCGCATTCTGTCAGATTTGACATCCTCCGGGATGACGTTCGTCATCTTAGCGGCAGGTGTGCCGTTTCTCGGAGAAAAAATGAAAGAATAGACCATGTCGTAACGAACCTTAGACAGGACTTCAAGAGTCTTTTCAAAATCCTCGTCCGTTTCGCCGGGGAACGCAACAATAATATCCGTCGAAAGCGTTACATCGGGTAGCTTTTCCTTGATGTATGCAACGATTTGGAGGTACTTTTCCGCCGTATATCCGCGGTTCATTGCCTTGAGAACGGCTGTTGATCCGGACTGCAGGGGCAGGTGGAACTGCCGTGCGATATGAGGACTGGATGCCATAACATCTACGAGTTTTTTCGTCGCATCCTTCGGATGGCTGGTCATAAAATGGAGCTTGTAGTCGCCTTCTATCGTGGCGAGACGTTCAAGAAGATCTGCAAAATCGCAGTTGAAATCGCATCCTCTGCCATAAGAATTCACGTTCTGACCGAGGAGAGTGATATCCTTATACCCTGCCTCAACAAGCTCGCGTACTTCAGCCTCAATAGCCTCGGGGCGGCGGCTGCGCTCACGGCCGCGTACGTAGGGAACGATACAATACGAGCAAAAATTATTGCACCCGTACATGATGCTGACCCATGCTCGGTAATTGCTTTCTCGAACGACCGGAATGTCCTCAACGATGGGGGGCATCGACTCGGGAATGATGAACGTCCTCTTTGCGCCCGTGAGTCGGCGATAAAGAAGCTCCGGAAACATATATAGATCTGATGTGCCGAAGGTAAAATCAACGTATGGGTATTTATGCTTGATATCATCGGCACGATGCTCCTGCGAGGGCATACAACCGCAAACGGCAATAACAAGCGATTCCTTTTCTTCCTTGCAATGCTTGTACTGACCGATAAGGGAGAGTGCCTTCTTCTCGGCGTGTTCACGGATCGCGCAGGTATTCACTACGATAAGATCGGCTTCGCCCGGGGTGCCTGTCAAAGTATAGCCCATATCGACAGCCATGCCGGCAAGACGCTCGCTGTCCGCCTCATTTTGCTGACAGCCGAAGGTCTGCACATAGCATTTCAATTGCCGTCCGTCAACAAGAGCTTTGACCAATTCAGCATACATATTTCTGTTGTCGGGCAAAGGTTTATATATGAATCTTTGATTTGATTTCGTCATAACAATACTACTCGATTATATTTAATATTATATCATCTTATTATACTACAAAATCAAGATAAAGTCAAGTAAAATTTAATGACAAAAGAAAAAAGGAACAGCTCATGCCGTTCCTTTTTTGACCTATTCTTTGAAAACCGAATAAAGTATAGAGTTTAGTAACTCAAGAATTGAAGTATGTTGAACCGTGTAATTGCAGTTCAAGCCCTCGGTCTATTAGTATCGGTCAGCTGAACACATTACTGTGCTTACACCTCCGACCTATCGAACTTGTAGTCTACAAGTGACCTTACTCAATAAATGATGGGATATCTAATCTTGAAGCATGTTTCACGCTTAGATGCCTTCAGCGTTTATCATAACCGCACACAGCTACCCAGCTGTGCTCCTGGCGGAACAACTGGTGCACCGGAGGTGCGTCCGACCCGGTCCTCTCGTACTAAGGTCAGCCCTTCTCAAATATCCAACGCCCACGACAGATAGGGACCGAACTGTCTCGCGACGTTCTGAACCCAGCTCGCGTACCACTTTAATCGGCGGACAGCCGAACCCTTGGGACCGAATACAGCCCCAGGATGTGATGAGCCGACATCGAGGTGCCAAACCTCCCCGTCGATGTGAACTCTTGGGGGAGATCAGCCTGTTATCCCCAGGGTAGCTTTTATCCGTTAAGCGATGGCATTTCCATTCACTACCACCTGATCACTAACACCAACTTTCGTTACTGCTCGACTTGTAGGTCTCGCAGTTAGGCCGGCTTATACGTTTATACTCATTGCGCGATTTCCGTCCGCGCTGAGCCGACCTTTGTACGCCTCCGTTACTCTTTTGGAGGCGACCGCCCCAGTCAAACTGCCCATCTGACA
>JBJDZM010000061.1:0-9859 GCA_051867975.1 Eubacteriales bacterium
AACCTTGCGCGACGTTTTTCACTTGTGTGGTCTTGATATTGTATGTTAGTATTTTGGGGGAATATAGGATACACCAGACGGTCATCGTTATATATGGTTACTCGGTCGACCACGGCGTGCCAGAGCTTTTCGTCAAATTCTATTGGCGGAGCTTCAAGCTCGGTCAGTTGGGAGAGCATACCGCCGATGGCAACTGACTCGGCATCCCTCTTTTTACGCTCGGCTGTGAGACGTTTGTGCTTTTCCTCCTCGGCTCGAAAGCGGTCGGTGAGGTCATTGTAACGGCGGCGGTATTCCTCTTCGCTTACGGAGGCGGGGGCGTTCTGCATCATCGTCTGCCGTACCATTTCGGTGAGGATATCCATCTCCCTCTCGCAAGCCTCAATATCATCGTCAATAAAATCGGTGTCTGTCAGCGTATTCTGTACGTAGCGAAGGGTGTCGATGGTTGCCTTACCGCTGGTTTTACGCCGTGCAAGCTCTATCTGCACTCTGTCCCATTCCTCCGGCTCGATGATGGCAGGATGGCTGTTCTCTACATAATATTGCGGAACTTCGCCCTCGTTGATTTTCATCGTTTTGGTAAGGTAATCGGTGGTAAAACGCTTCTGAAGTCGAGCATCACCTTTGTATTTCTCGTTTGTAAGTATACTTTCCACAGTGCCTACCTGCCACGTTTTCTTTCTGCCCGGCGTGGGGATACCCTTTTCGGTGAGGTGCTTTGCAATATAACAATGAGTTTTGCCGTCAATGAACATTCGGTATATAAGCCTTACGATTTCTGCCTCCTCGGGGACGATTTCTGGTGTACCGTCCGCCCCTTTGCGGTAACCGAGGAATCGCTTATACGGCAACTTCACCTTGCCGCCCCTTGTTTTTTGTTCATACGAATCACATCCGAGTGCTTGTATATATCACTCTAAACGGCGCAAAAGTCAAGGGGTGTTTTGAAAATTATGTTTTAAATCCCTTATATTTCTTCAAAAACGAATAAATCACCTTATTTTGAGTAAAATAATAAGGGAATATTTCCTTGAGATATTGACAATCCCCTTAATTCGTGCTATAATTTAAGGGAACTGGTTTGGAGGTGATATTATGAGAACCTTTAATTATTCGAAAATCAGCGAAAACAAATGGGATTCCGAGCTTCTCGGCTTGATTGCCGCCATATACAAGGAAGCCGGAAAGCAAGAATTATATTTGAAGCAACGTCCCGAGGAGCTTGAAAAGCTTGTTGAGATTGCAAAAGTACAAAGCACTGAGGCATCCAATGCCATTGAGGGTATCGTTACCACAAGCACTCGTATCCGTCAGTTGATGGGCGAGAAGACTACGCCGAGAAACCGCGATGAGCAGGAGATTGCCGGATACCGAGACGTGCTGAATATCATTCACGAGAGCTTTGATGCCATCCCCCTGACACCGAACTATATTCTTCAGCTTCATAAAATCCTCTATAGCCATATGAACAACCCTACGGCGGGAAGAACCAAGAGCGTACAGAATTATATCAGTGCAACCTATCACGACGGTCATGCCGAAACACTCTTTACGCCCCTCGATCCTTTTGAAACACCGGAGGCGCTTGAAGCCATCTGTAACGAGTATAACCGTGTGATCGGAAATATGGAGCTTGAGCCTCTGATTGCCATTCCTACCTTTATACACGATTTCCTTTGCATCCATCCGTTCAACGATGGCAACGGCAGAATGAGCCGACTTCTTACAACGCTCCTTCTTTACCGAAACGGCTTCTACGTTGGAAAGTATATCTCCCTTGAAGCCAAGATTGCGAAGAACAAGGATTTGTACTACGATGCCTTGGGTCAATCCCAGCAAGGCTGGCACGAGGGCGAGGCAGATGCAGTTCCGTTCATCAAATATCTGCTCGGTACGATTCTTGCCGCATACCGTGATTTTGAAGACCGCTTTGCACTTGTGGAAACCAAGCTGTCTTCCTTGGAAATGGTAAGACGCGCCACGATGAATAAGATAGGTCGATTCAAGAAGCAGGATATTATGGAGCTTTGTCCGTCGCTCAGTATTAGCTCCGTGGAAGGCGCACTCCGCAAGCTCGTATCCGAAGGAGAACTAATGCGCGAGGGCAACGGAAAGAATACCACATATTTTAGACTCAAGTGATAAATCCCCTTAAAATCGCAACATTCCCTCAAAAGTGCAAAATAATTAAGGGAATAAATGCACCCATACCCCCGAAAAGTGGTGCATTGTATAGGGTTAGGGGTTATCTGCCAAAAAGAAAAGTCGCACAAGCGGCTTTTTCTCTTCACTCTTCTCTTTTCACAAAAGCAATTATTTAATCATCAAAAATTCGTTATGTTCAAATCTCGTAGGCAAAACGCCAAAATTATATTTTTTGCCATTTCACAAAAAAGATTCCATAGTCGAAACAATTTTGGCTATGAGGCTCAAGATGCAATTCCTCTTTTCACCTCAAACTTGTGTCAAAAATGATATAATCTCGAGGTCACAGATAACGTATCGTCTCAAAATATGCAACTAAAATATGCAATTATTGCAGTTTTGTATAAAATAATTTACGCAATTTTTGCATATACCTATTGCAAATCAGGCAAAATAGTGTTATAATACACATGAGGTGATGTTATGACACTACGGGAATTAAGAAAAAACAAGGGTATCACACAGCAGCAAGCCGCAGACTTTGTCGGTGTTCCGCTGAGAACCTACTCAAATTATGAAACCGATCCCACTAAGCAAACAAGCATCAAGTATAAGTATATGCTGGAAAAGCTCTTCACATACGGATATGTTGATGAAGAAAACGGTATTCTCACTGTAGACGAAATCAAGGAAGCATGTGTCAGCGTACTCTCGGGTTATCCCGTCGAGTATTGTTATTTGTTCGGCTCTTATGCAAAAGGCAAGGCTACGCCTACGAGTGATGTAGATTTACTCGTCTATACGACTGTTTCAGGACTCCGGTTCTATGAACTTGTAGAAGAGCTTCGTGAGAAACTGAAAAAGAAGGTAGACGTACTCGATCAAAAACAGATAGCAAATAACTTTGACTTAACTAATGAGATTTTGAAGGACGGGATAAAAATATATGGATAACATTAAAAACGACGCGTACTATGTAAAAAAGATGCTCAAGGACATCAAATTCATCATGGAAAAGACCGAGGGAATATCCCTCAAAGAGCTTGAGAAAAACGAGGTACTCTGCGACTCGGTTCTTTTTCGTTTGATACAAATTTCCGAGAACTCGGGTAAACTAACCCCGGCATTCAAGGAAGCACACAAAATAATACCGTGGCAGGCTATCAAAGGCATGAGAAACCGAATCGTCCATGAGTACGGCGATGTTGAACTCGATGTGGTACATCAGACCATTACCGAAGACATCCCTGAAATATGCGCACTACTCGAATCATTGATTTAATAACAGAAGTTAAAAGACTTAATATCGTCTTCGGGCGGTACGTCGGTATCCTCTCTTCCCTTTTAGGTATGCCAAGCGCGATGGGCAAAACGACCAAATACTTCATCTTGATATAGTGATATTTGACCAAAACAGAGAAAAAATACTATTTCCCCAATATCGTTGACAAACAGTGACATAATGTGATAGAATTGAGCATGAAAAGGTGTAATTTTAAGGTTCATTTAAGGTTGCACCGAACAGGACAGATATTAGAATATGAAGAAAAAGGAGACAGAAATGAAGAACAGACTACTCAAAACATTTACATCCCTTGTCCTCACGGCACTCATGGTAATTTCCGTGATGCCGGCTTTCGCTATCACAATTGGGGCGGCTGAAGGTGATACTTATGAACTCGTCACCGACGTTTCGAAGCTCGCAGTCGGCGACAAAGTCATCATTGTTGCTACGGACTCTGCGTTTGCAATGAGTACGAAGCAGAATACTAACAACAGAGGTCAGGCAACTGTTACGAAAAGCGAGGACAAAAAAACAATTACGAACATTGGAACCGATGTGCAGGTTTTCAAACTGGAAGTAGGTACTTCAACAGGTACATTCGCGTTCAACACAAATACAGATTTAGGCTACATCTATTGTGCTTCCACCAGCACAAAGAACTATTTGAAATCAGAATCAACGAAGTCTGAAAAAAGTTCGTGGACGATTTCGATTGCAGAAGATGGTGTTGCAACTATTACAGCAAATACGACAAGCACTACCCGAAAATTGCTCAGTTATAATTCTGATAGTTCGGTTTTCGCTTGTTATAGCAGCGTGCAGAAAAACGTATCAATTTACAAACTCGTAGAGACCACTGAGAGCGGCTCCGGCTCTGAAACAACGACAGAAGCACCTGAATGTCAGCATACCAACACTGTGGCAATCGGTGAGGCTAAAGAGGCAACCTGTACGGTAGACGGAAATACGGCAGGTCTTAAATGCTCCGACTGTGGAGAAATCTTAGAGGCGCAAACAACTATCCCTGCAACCGGGCATACTTATGTAAACGGCGAATGTACGGTATGCCATGAGAAACAGCCTACAACGCTGACGATAAACAGAGATTCTTTTGGAAGTGCAAGCGGATATGCTTGGCATGGTTGGACTGCAACCTCCACCACAGGTGAACTCATTAAAGGATACGGCTTTATCTATGGTACGACCACAAGTTCCATTCAAATGAATTCGACCAAAGATGGTTACCACATTTACAATACGGATGCTCTCCCCGGCAAGATTGTTTCCATCAAATTAACTGCCGATAAGGCTACTTTCCGTGACTTCTATGTCTTGACCTCCGACACAGCTTTTGATCAGAGCACTCCGGATACCACAGATGCCACAAAAAAAAATGTTACTACCACCGGAGCTACTTGGGAATTTACAACGTCAGGTCGCTACTTTGCAATCGTGGTTACCGGCGGTGCGGCGTACCTGTCCTCGATTGAAATTACATACGAGGTTTGCAGCCACGCGAACAAGGAACCCATTGGCGCAGCGAAAGATGCAACCTGTACGGTAGACGGAAATACGGCAGGTCTTAAATGCTCCGACTGCGGAGAAATCTTAGAGGAGCAAACAACTATCCCTGCAACAGGTCACAAGGATGCAAACAACGACCTTATCTGTGATGTTTGTGAAGCAGAACTCTGCACGGAACATACATACGAGTACAAAGTCCTGATCGAGGCAACATGCACTACCACCGGAGAAAAACAGCAAGTTTGCAAAATGTGCGGTCATATAGGTGAAACAGAAACTATCCCCGCAAAGGGACACACCGAAGTCATTGATAAGGAAGCAAAAGAACCTACTTGCACAGAAGGAGGTTGGACGAAACAATCTCATTGCAGTGTTTGTAATGAAGAACTCTTTACCTCGGAAGACATTGCTGCAACTGGGGTACATATATATGTTGACGGCACTTGTTCAATGTGTGGCAAAGCCGAGCCTTATTTCTTCAAAGTTGGCGATGTTGTTATCTTCACAGGCTCCAAGGCTGACGGAACAGATACCCAAGAACTTACCGGCTTTGAAAGTGGGAAAAAATTCGGAACGGCAACACAATATACGGGTACTCCCACAGGAAAATTCCCCATTACGGTTGTAGAAGGCTATCAAAGTGGCACGTATGCATTCAAGTTCGGCGATTCCTATATTACATGTAACGGCGAAAAAGATGTAAATCTTTCCACAACATTGGACGTTAACTCGTCTTGGAATGTTAAACTTGATGAGAACGACAATTACGAGATTACATCTTGTTACAACATAAGCTATTATCTTCAGTACAACCCCAGCTCTCCCCGTTTTACAACGTACGATAATGGTACACAGCAACCCATCAAGGTTGTAAAATACACCGGTCCTGTAATTAAGAGCTTCAGCCTTTCCCTCAACGAGGGCGTTACCGTTAAGGTTACGTTCGACTTCCCCGAGGCTTGGCTCACTGCAAATGAAGGCGCAAAGGTTGTATTCAGCAACGGCGAAGAAACTGTTATTACAGAATCAGGCGCAATTGTTTATTCTGTTAAACTCACCCCTGCGCAAATCAACGATGATTTGACTGTTAAAATTCAGCTTGCAGACGGCTCCGACTACGGCGCGACAAATAACGTAAGCGTTAGCGCATACAAGACTAAGGTTGAAGCGGCATACGCAAGCGAAAAGCTGACTTATACAGAAGCAAAATACAAAGCTCTCATCGCTCTTATTGATGCGGCTCTCGTATATTCAAATGCGGCTGACGGTGCAATCGCGGAAGAATTGACGAATGAGTTTACAGACGTTGATGATCCTACAGTTGTTCACGCAAAGGAAGATGAAAGCGGTAACATAGTTGAAAATGATAAGTTGTTCACAGGCTTTGCAGGACAACTTGGTACATACGCAAGCATTTTCATCAATGTTAATACAGCGAATGTTCCGGATGGAGAAACTCTTGTCTTGACGGTTGGCGGTACAGAAATCATTAACGGAGAAAATATTGCCGACTATATCACAAAGGACAAACAAATCGTTATCAGCGGTCTTTACCCCGCAAACTTCGACGATACTATTTCCATAGATACTACCATTGAAGGCTCAATGGCTGAGTTCACCTTCAACTCATACCTGAAGGCTATTTACAACAGTTCATCCGATAAGAATGTCAAGAACCTTGCAGTTGCAACCTATCTGTACGGTCTTGCGGCTGAAGCATATCTCACTGCACAATGAAAAAATCGGTTATATTGATTCTTGCGGCGGCACTCACGCTCTTGGCGTTTACCGCTTGCAAAGATAATGAAGAAAACAAGTCTCCTTCGACCGACACTACTTCTTCGGTCGAAGAAGACACCACCGAAAGCACGGAATTTCAAAACACCTCGTCCGAAACGGCAGAAGGCTCAGCCGAGTCGACCGAATCCGAGTCGACCGAGACCGAATCCACCGAATCGGAAACCGCAGGCGGCGGATTTGAGACCGACGAGAACGGCAATATCAATTTGCCCGAAATTCCATGGTAACTGAACAGATATATGAAAGGATGAATTGAAAATGAAAAAGACATATAATGCTCCCGTATGCGAGATAGTCGTCATGAACGATGCCGACGTTATCACTTCCTCTCCTGCCGGAAGAGAAATCAATTTATTTGGTCAAGGCTACGGCACTGAGATAGAGCTTGACGGAATCAGCTTTGAATGATACAGCAAACAGGGCTACCCCAAATCGAATTTTTAGAAAGATCTTTTGAATAGTTCAACATAAAACACTTGCATACCGCGCTTTTGGTAGGCAAGTGTTTTGCTTTTTTCTGCGGTTGCAGTAAAAATCCATCAAGCCGCCTTTTTATAAGCAAACCGTGTTCTTCTTTTTGCAATTCAGTAAATACAGGAAGGAGTATACCTCGAACTTGTGTCAAAACCGACAGAAGTTTGATGTAATACTGCAATCTGATAGATTTGCTCTTGGGAAGAGTAGAATTATTTTAAAGGGGGGTTCGTATTCCCTTCCGAAGCCGTCTTTACGGCACTCAGGGGAAAAATAACGCTCATCGGAACGGTATTAATGTGAAGAATTCCGTCAAAAAAACACTTTTTTTGCCGAAT
This sequence comes from Eubacteriales bacterium, assembly GCA_051867975.1. GTDB lineage: Bacteria > Bacillota > Clostridia > Oscillospirales > CAG-272 > SVTX01. Next base: position 7,570 of record JBJDZM010000061.1, read on the forward strand.
GTTCACAGAAAAAACTTGACACCGTCAGTTTGAAATTATACAATATCTACGGTCTGTTATCCGAGATAAATCATGGGATATTACGCCCGAAAAAGAAAAAACTGCTTTTTCATAAATCGGTGAATTAAACTCATATAATAGCGAAAGATAATAGAGAATTTGACAGAGAGGATAGAGTGCGTTGTATAATTTCTTAATTTTTGCTTTTTTGTTTTTTATAGGCTCGGTTCTCGGCTGGGTTATCGAGCTTATATTCCGTCGGTTTTTTTCCTCGGGCAACCCCGAGCACAAATGGATAAATCCCGGCTTTTGCATGGGTCCTTACCTGCCCCTGTACGGCGTAGGGCTATGTATTCTTTACGCTATTGCATCGCTTGAAAAATATATTTTTACGGACAACCCCATACTTTGCCGCACGATCGTGTTTTTGATCATGGCAGTCTGCATGACGGTCATCGAATATATTGCGGGGCTTATGATGCTGAAATGGAGCAAGGTGCGCCTTTGGGATTACCGAGATGAGTGGGGCAACCTTCAGGGCATTATCTGCCCGAAATTTTCACTGTTCTGGGCAATACTCGGCGCGGTATATTATTTCCTTATTCATCCGTACATCGTCGATGCGCTCCTTTGGTTTTCGGACAACCTGACATTCTCATTCTTCATAGGGCTTTTTTTCGGAGTGTTCATCATAGACGTCTGTTATTCTCTGCAAATTACCGTCAAAATAAAGAAATTTGCCGAGGAAAACAACGTAATTGTAAGATATGAAAATTTAAAATATGAGATCAAGAGAAGATATGGCAAGACGAAACAAAAATATCACTTTTTCCGCCCTTTCCATTCGGACAAAGCGTTACATGAACACTTGAAGGATCTCAAAGAAAGCTTTGAAACCAAAACAAAACGAAAAAGCAAAAAGAAGGGAGATCTATGAGCGTACATATGAAAAAATACCGCGGCGGAATCGATATAGGTTCCACTACGGTAAAATTGGTACTTATTGACGAGGATGATAACATAGTATACGGAAAATACAGACGGCATCAGGCGCGCACGCAGGAAACGCTTGCCGAGCTTTTGCGCGAGGCGAGAGAGACTCTCGGCGAGAGCATACTGTCGCTCCGCATGACCGGTTCGGGCGCGCTCAACCTCGGACAGGCTCTCGGTGTTCCCTTCGTGCAGGAGGTCGTTGCCGTCGCATCAGCCCTCAAAAAGGATCATCCGCAGGTCGACGTCGCCATTGAGCTTGGCGGCGAGGACGCAAAGATCATATACTTCAAGGGCGGTATGGAAGAACGCATGAACGGCGTTTGCGCAGGCGGCACGGGCGCGTTTATCGACCAAATGGCTTCCCTGCTTCAGACCGACGCAGAGGGACTCAACCGCGAAGCCGAAAACTATCGCCACGTCTACCCCATTGCCGCAAGGTGCGGAGTTTTTGCCAAAACCGATATTCAGCCTCTCATAAACGAGGGCGCGACCAAGGCAGACCTTGCCGCGTCAATATTTCAAGCCGTTGTCAATCAGACGATTTCGGGACTCGCAAGAGGTAAGCCGATTCGCGGCTGCGTTGCCTTTCTCGGCGGACCCTTGCACTTTTTGCCCGAGCTTAAAAAAGCATTCATCCGTACGCTGGAGCTGACCGAAGAAAACATAGTCGACCCCGAAAACGCGCACCTTTACGCCGCCATCGGCGCGGCACTTGAAGCCGACGCGGAAATGTCGCTTGATGAGCTTATAAGTCGACTTGAGGGCGGTGTCAAGGTAACGCTTGAGATGCCGAGGCTTGAGCCTTTGTTTGAAAACGATGATGAATACAACAAATTCCTTGACCGTCATTCGCGCGCGGTCGTCGATAAGGAAGACATAGAAACGTATTGCGGCAACTGCTATCTCGGAATCGACGCAGGCTCGACCACGACGAAGCTCGCGCTTATCGGCGAGGACGGTCAGCTTTTGTATTCCTTCTACGCAAACAACAAAGGAAGCCCGATTGAAACGGCAAAGTCGGCGATGGCAGAGCTTAAGAAAAAACTGCCGAGGACTGCGCGTATTGTCCGCGCCTGCTCCACAGGCTACGGCGAGGCTCTTTTCAAGACCGCCTTCTCGCTTGACGACGGAGAGGTTGAGACAGTCGCGCACTGCACCGCCGCCAAATTCTTCGACAGTCAGGTCGACTGCGTTCTCGACATCGGCGGTCAGGACATGAAGTGTATCAAGCTGAAAAACGGCGCGGTCGACAGCATCATGCTAAACGAAGCATGCTCCTCGGGATGCGGCTCCTTTA
>JBJDZM010000062.1:0-9832 GCA_051867975.1 Eubacteriales bacterium
TATATAAGAGACCTTGAAAGAAGAGCGATGGATGTTCTCGGCAGGCGGGTAAAGATAAACCAAACTTCAAAGAAAAAGACAGTAGAGCTTGCGTTTGATAACGACAAGGACCTCGAAGAGGTGCTTTTACTTCTTTGCGGAGACCGTTTCTTCAAACAATAATGACTAAAAAAGACATAAAATAAGCATAATTTAAGTATACAATCGAAAGGAAAACCAAAATGCTTGACATAAATTATATAAAGGAAAATCCCACAGAAGTCATTGAAAGACTTGCTATAAAGGGAAAAGATGCAAAGGAAGATATAGAAAAGATTCTGGAGCTTGACGCAAGAAGACGCGCGCTTATCACCGAAACGGAAGGCTTTAAGGCGGAGCAAAACAAACTCACCAAAATGATTCCTCAGTATAAAAAGGAAGGGAAAGACCCTTCTCCGATTTTCGCTCAGTCAAAAGAACTCGGTGCAAAGGCAAAAGCAAACGATGAGCTTTTAAAGGCGGTAGAAACAGAGCTTCAAGGATATATGTTGGGACTTCCCAACCTTCCCGACCGCGACCTTAAGCCGGGTGGAAAAGAAAATAATGAGCCTATCAGATACTTCGGTGAGCCTCACAAGTTTGATTTTGAACCCAAAAACCACGTCGATCTCTGCACAGACCTCGGACTTATCGACTATGACAGAGGAACCAAGCTCTCGGGCTCTGGATTCTGGATCTACAGAGGTATGGGCGCAAGACTTGAATGGGCGCTTCTCAACTACTTTATCGAGACGCACCTCGGCGACGGATACGAGCTTATTCTTCCTCCCCACATGCTTGAATACGAGTGCGGTGTGACTGCAGGACAGTTCCCAAAGTTTGCAGACGAGGTATATAAGATTGAAAACCCCACGGACAATCGCACAAGATACATGCTCCCGACCGCCGAAGCGGCGCTTGCATCCTTGTACCGCAATGAAATTTTGACCGAAGCAGATCTGCCGAAAAAGCTGGTCAGCTATACGCCTTGTTTCCGTCGTGAGGCGGGATCATACCGTTCCGATGAGAGAGGAATGGTTCGCGGACATCAGTTCAACAAGGTTGAAATGTTCCAATATACTCTTCCCGAAAAGAGCGACGAGGCGTTCGATGAGCTTGTTGCAAAAGCAGAAAACCTGGTCAAAGGTCTCGGATTCCATTTCAGAACGGTAAAGCTTGCAGCAGAAGACTGCTCGGCATCAATGGCAAGAACCTATGATATCGAGATAAATATCCCCTCCATGAACGGATATAAGGAGGTAAGCTCTGTATCAAACGCTCGCGACTATCAAGCGAGAAGAGGTATGATGAGAGTCAGACGTGAGAACGGTAAGATCGAATACCTCCACACACTCAATGGCTCGGGACTTGCAACATCGAGAATTCTTCCTGCTCTCGTTGAGCAGAATCAGAACGCAGACGGAAGCGTCACTGTTCCCGAAGTGCTTCGCAAGTATCTCGGAGTTGATGTAATCAAAAAGAAATCATAAAGAAAACATCCGGGCATTGACAAAAAATATGCTCGGATGTTTATTAAAGGAGAAGAAATTGCTTTATTTATTAACCGAAGTTCAAACCGAAAAGAGTTTATTTCAAGAGTTGTATGAATATTTTGATGAAACCTATTTCTCCCCCGACATGCCGCATTTAGATAACATTTCATTCGGTGCAGGTACACTTATATCCCTCAAAATGATTTTAATCGGAATAACTCTTGGACTCATTTTCGCCTCATTCATTACTATATATAACAAGCGTTACATAGGCGGATTCATAAGAAAAATGCTTAAGGAGGGTTGCCACGATGCTTCAAGCGCAAAAACGCTTGAAGAACTTGGCTATTCAAAAAAAATCGGAATTAAATACGCACTGAGATCCGGCAGTCCGCTTTCAAGATGGGCGAGGTGCATTGAAGAGGACGAATTTACTGCCAATATAGAAAAAAAGCGTTTGGAATTTGAAGATGCCCACAAGGATGAAAAAAAAGCTCCGAAATTCAAAGAAGCTGAATTCAAACGTAATGTCAAAACAATGCATTTCTATATTCCCGAGGAAAAGCGCATTGCCGCAGACATCAAATTTGACGCTAAGGGCGCAAATTGGGTATCTTTTATTTTGGTCACGATTATATCAATAGTACTTTGTGCGTTTTTATCGTTCGTCCTGCCTGATCTTATAAAAATGATAGATAATTTCATAACTGTGGTTAGCGGATAATATATTTATAAAGCCTGATATAGTTCAGGCTTTATTTTTTGGAGGCAAAAATGAATAGACTAAATATAGCCCTATCAGTAACGATAGATAATGAAGTGATTTCTGTGAATAGAAAATACCTCGACGCAATTGTTGCCGCAGGAGGAATTCCGACTGTTTTGTCACCGATAATAGATGACAAATACGTGAGCGGCATAGTTGATTTTTTTGATGGATTTATGTTTTGCGGCGGTGGGGATATTGACCCGGCATACTACGGAGAAGAGAAGAGTGATTATTTAAAGAACATCTGTTTGATAAGAGACCGATTTGAGGAAAAGCTTTTTCGTTATGCGTTCGCAAGCGGAAAGCCTGTTCTCGGAATATGCCGCGGTATGCAGATAATCAACGTTTTCTTGGGAGGCACTCTTTATCAACACATTGAGGAGCATATGCAAAAAGAAGACCGTCATACTCAAACGCATGCGGTCTCTGTGATAAAAGATTCATTGCTATACGAGATAGCGGATAAAGATTCGCTTTTTGTTAATTCCTTTCATCATCAAGCGGTAAAAAAACTTGCAGACTGTTTGACAGTCGATGCGGTAAGCGAAGACGGTTATATTGAGGCATTTCATCATGAGAAACATAGATTTTTACTTGGATTACAATGGCATCCCGAATCATATTTCGAGTTTGATGAGAGTGCTGCCAAAGTCTTTAGTGCTTTTATTAATTCCTGCAAATAATAAAGCTATATATAGCTCTTATAAAATCATTAGGACTAAATATAGCCTATATATCGAAATTGAATACACAAATCGATAATTGGGTTTAAGAAAATCCACTAATAACTTATTAAAAGTTCTTGAAGGGTGGTGGGGTCCCGGGAGGAGGGTGACTCCTTTCAAGAAGTCACCCTCCTCCCCAAATATCCACTACAAAAACTCAATGGATCCGAGTTCCTTCGGGTACCATGTCGTCGATGAAAATCACCTTACAGCCGCAGGCATTGTTTGTTGCGGCGAGGAGCATTCCGTTGCTGTTTACTCCTGTAATGCGGGTGGGCTTGAGGTTTGCGATAACGATAATCTTTTTACCGACAAGCTCGTCGGGTGTGTAGTCGTGTTTAATGCTTGATACGATTACACGTTCTCCGACACCGTCGTTCAGCGTAAGCTTGTAGCATGAGTGAGATTTTCTTATCTCCTGACACTTAACAATTTTGCAGACGCGAATGTCGAGCTTTGAGAAGTCGTCGATCGAAACGAGGTCTTCCATTATAGGTTCAACGGGGTCGGGTTCGCCGTATACCTTTTCTTCAACTGCGGGAGCGGCATCGGCTTCTGCCTTTGCTTTGATTGCCCTTTCCTCGTCGGTCTCGGGTGTAGAGAAGTCAAGGAGGTGAACAAATCTGTCCTTTTCGATAGCGTAAAGGAAGAGATAGAGACGGGGACCCTGCTCCTTGTCGATAAGGAGCTTATAGACGGTCTTAAAGAACTTGCCTTGAATGGTTTTCAGTTCTTTTTGGTCGGTTATTTCGGGATATATCCTTTTCGGAATGGCATAAAGCTCCGTATTCAACTCATCGAGAGTGTATGAGCCGTTTGCCATGTAATCATAAAGGCAGGCAATCGCCTCTTTTTCTTTATCGTTAAGCTCGTTCCAGACCTCAAAATTGCGGGTTGTGCGGAGCTTATTGACCTGGTCGGGAGCGCACTGCTCAAGCCAGAATTTTGCCCTGTCAAGACGGTCGGCAAACTGCTCGTACTTATAGGGAGTGCCAATCTTTTCAAATACCGTCTCAAGCATCGGCACATTAAAGTCAACGATCGAGCCGAGCTGAACGAGAAGGGACATCGGAACGGTCTCAAGCCTTCTGCCCTCGATTATGCAGTTGTGCATAACGGCGGCGTTGTATTCGCTTGCATTGCCCGACATATACTCGTTATACATCTTGTCGAACTCAAAATACTGACGGAGAATTCCGTCGTCAAAGCAGAAATCAAACGCCTTTGTTGGCTCGGTCTTTGAGTAGAGCCAGAGGATTATTTCGGGTTGATAGAGCTTTAAAAGAAGCTCGGGCGTCATATTAAGACCGCTTGACGAAGACATCTTGCCCGCAACGCCCTTTATCCCGATAAACTCGTAGCCCTGATAAATCGGTGCCTCGTGACCGAATATTCTCTTTGCGATAACCTTCGAGTTGTTGTACGAGCCTGTGGGTGCCGAGTGGTCTTTGCCGCCCGGCTCAAAATCAACCTGCTCGTACTTCCAGCGCATAGCCCAGTCAACCTTCCAGCCGAGCTTACAGTTGAAGTTTGTCTTGAAATCAAAATGTCCCTTATGACCGCAACGGCAGGTGTAGTCTGCCTCTGTCGAATCCTCTGAAAATGCGGTTATTTCGGTAAAGTCGGTGTGACATTCGGGGCAGAAAATGCTTACAGGAGAATACTTTGCCTTCTCGGCATCATGTATCTCACGGCGCTCCTCCTCGGTCTTGGTCATGTCTTTTGTCTTAAAGGAGTCGAGAATCTCAAATATCTCGTCACGCTTTTTGATTGCCAAAAGGAGATCGGAATTATACTTACCCGAGCGGTACATGTCAGCCTGATAGCGGCACTCAAATTTGATACCGAAGGGTTTAATGGCATTGAGGAATTCTTCCTCAAAGTGCTTGGCGTAATTTTCGTGGCATCCAAATGGGTCGGGAATGTCGACATAAGGGCATCCGATATATTTGTCGTATGTGTCGCCGACAACCGCCTGCACGTTTGCGGGAATCTTGCGGCAACGGTCAAACTCATCCCAAGAGATGAGAAGCTTTGCTTTTTTACCTTTCTTTTCAAGAGCCTTACAGACAAACAGAGGTGTCGCGATATCTCTGAAGTTTCCTATATGAACACTTCCCGAGGGAGAAATGCCTGCCGCACAGACAAATTCTTTTTTTTCGGGATTTTTTTGTATCAGTCTTTCTGCAATTTCTTCTGACCAGTGCATTTTTATTTCCTTCTTTCAATTGTTATCTTAAAATTCCACGCTATTCTATCATATTTCGTCATGTTTGTCAATACTCTTAGCCACCAAACCCGTCGGTGAAATTACAACGATCATCCGCCATATCATTCTGCGGATAGGTGCAACGATCGCCTTGCACATTACTTTGCGGATAGGTACAAGAATCACCGTATACGCAATTGTCTTCATCGGAAGACGTCCGACATACAGCGGACGAATCGACCGGATCTTTACCTGCCGCGCCGCCGTTTGTGTCTTCCTGCGTTGTGAATGGATAGTGCATAAGCCTTGCAAGCTCACGCTCACTGTCGCTCTCGTGCCTTTGGGATTCGGGAGTGACATATCCGTTTACACCGACTTCTTCGGGCGGCATAGAGACGTTTGTGTATCTTCCCTTGTTGTTTTTCCTGTAATCGGACGGCGAGATGCCCATCTGCTTGACGAAAGCACGGTTAAAGGTACGGATGGTTCCGAACCCCGCCGAGTCTGCAATTTCGGTTATACTGTCGTCGGTGGTTCGGAGCAATCTGCACGACTCGGAAATTCGCAGAGAGTTTACGTAGTCGTTGAACCGTATTCCGAGCTTGTCACCGAAAAGGTGGGAAATATAGTATTTGCTCAAATGCAATTCGCTCTCGAGCGTTGAGAGGGAAAGATCTCTTGTGAAATTCTGTGAGCAGTATAAAACCAACGCTTTCATAGCCTGATTATCGTCATTTCTGACCGAGCTTACATTAAGCATAGACATTATCTCGGCGAAGAAGGAGAGAAGATATCCCTTCATAAGAACATCCTTTTGCTCCTCGGGAAAGTGGCGGCAGTCGGCAACGATTTTTGCGACTGAATCAAGCCTCTTGTTTGAAAACGCGTTCTTTATCAGGGGAGACTGCGGCGTACTCGATGCCATAATACTCTCAAATTCGGGAACAAGATTGGGGTTTATAATAAACAGCATATATTTATTTCCGCGCATTTCATCGACAAAACGGTGTATCTTGTTCGGGAAGACGACGAGCATATCTCCGTCTCCAACCTCATATGGCTCCGAATCGATATATGCCTGCATGCGTCCGGACAGCATATAAACTATCTCGACGTGGTAGTGAAGATGAGGCGCACAGCGAAGTCCGACGGTGCCGCCCTTGTCTCCGCGGTAGTAAAAATCTACCTTTCTTGTTTCATATGTTGCTTTCATAGTCATTCACCGAATTATTGGTCACTCGAGCGGCGAGCCGCTTTTTTCTTTCTCTTGACAACGAGTAAAACTATCAGCGCAAGCAGAGCCAGGATAATGACGGCTACTACAACTATTACAATGACGGTTTGAGCGCCGACTCCCGATGAGCCATAGAGGGACATGTTGCGAATCTCAAGCGACACGTCGTCATCCCCGCAGGGCAGTATGCAGACCGAAAGGCTAATTTTTTCAGATGCTTTGACATTCTTTGCAAATGCGGAAATATCAAAGAAATAGGTTTTTTCCCCATGGGACACGGTCGTCTCGCCTATATACGTGTTATCGCCTGCCGATAGCATCAGAGAAACCGAGCATTGCTTGTCCGCACTCATGGTGAGTCCTATATATCCGGACTTAATGATATCCTCCGCCGAAATGTCTATGGCACTTACCGCGCCTGTGCGCCGTGATGCGTCTGCACCGATTATCCAAGAGAGATAACATTCCTTGCCGTTATCATTCAGCTTTCCTTGAATATTGTATACGTCGCCTCCTGCGTAAAGTTTATCAGGCGAAACAGAGAGGGGTTTATTGTCTTTTTGCAGCTTGTCGCTGATATTGAGAGAGGCTGATTGCGCATAAGTAAGGTTGTTCGAAATATATGAGTCAAAATCCGGAATTCGCACCTCGGGAATTGAATCCGTGTAATCGCTGAGTTGAGAATTGAGACTTGAACCGCACATCAACATTGCATAATACAGGTCGGATCTCTTATTTTCCTCTGTGTAAACCGAGGATGAATAGAAGAAGGCATCAAATCCGCTCTCACACGCGGCGTAGTAGGCGTATGTATAGTATGAAGCGCGATCCTTTTCGTCAATGTCTGTGGAAAGCGAGAGCGAGTCGATAATTATGTTTCTTCTGTCGCTCTTGTATCTCATATCGGTGCCTTCAAGGAATTTTGTAATGTCCGATAAGTTGGTGACGCCGATTTTTGAGTAATCCTGACCTTTTCCCGACAGCAACGCATCGAGGTCATCTCCGTCGCCGAGACTGAGCGAGACTGCATATCCGTAGTCTCCCTCATCTCTCGCTTTGTCCGCAAAGCGGGACAGGAACACCTTAACGCCGACTTTCGCGGCGGATGCATCTATTCTCCACGAATTGTCGACGGGAATGTAAACCGTAGCCGAGGAGTTGACAGAGCGGAGCATCTGGTGAGAAATTCTTGCCCAGAAGGAATACATCATTTCGAATTCCTCACTTGTCAGCTTGTCCGCGTTGCAGAAATTGCCGAAATCGTTAACCCTCTCGCCGATAATAAAGTCCGATACGGGGTAGCGCGATGCTAAGAAGGCATAGAACGCTTTGACATATCTCACCGCGCGCTCATCCGAGAGGTTCGGGAGGTAGCCGTCTGCGCTCTTCGCTCGGTCAAAGTAGAGGAATGAGAGAGCATCGTTCTCGCTTTCGCGGAGTACCGTGCGGAAATAGATGCGCATTTTTGCGGAATTTGCGTCATCAATGAGCTTGTCAAGCTTTTCAACCTCGTTCTTGTCATAATAGTATGACACGCCGTCAAGGTTAAACCGAATCGCATCCTTCTTGAAATCTTCAAGTATCAGCTTGTTCATCTCGGCTTCAATCAGAATATGCTCGGCTCCGAGAAGCCTTGAGCCGTAAATATCCTCTGAAAGATATCCCTTTATTCCCGATGTCGCGTTGGCATTTTTCGCGCCGTCGGCAACCGCCTCGGGGTTGGATATGTATGCAAAAGATGTTATCGCGCTGTATCCGTCCGACGTTTTCTCGGCAAGCACGAAGGCGGACGCGACACGCGAAGCGCCGTTTTCGCCCGAGAGCGGAAATTTGAAGGTCATTTTTCTATTCACCTTGCTCTCGGCGACGACCTCTGCGGAGTCGAGTGACTTTTCACCGTCCATTGAAGAGAGAGCCAGAAGATATAGCTTTTCTCCCGAGTGTTTTTCAGAGTACGACTCGTCAAGCGTTGCTTTGACAGTCACATTTCCGTCTTTTATTTCGGCAGATGATATTTTTGTGACAGAATCCTCTTCATCGCATGATGAGAGAACGGTCAAGCATGCAATCATCAAAATTACCGAAAGAAAAACGAGTAAATATCTGCTTTTTTTCATTCCTTTTTTCTCCGAAAAGTTATTTTTTGATTCTCGGCACACGCGCCGAGATAAGGCATAAACATTCATATTCAATAGTGTCCGCAAGGGATGCGAGCTTTCGCAATTTCCCCGGGTCAAGCCCGAAGAGCGTGACTTTGTCGCCGACCTGCGCGGGGATATTACTTACGTCTATCATGCACTGGTCCATGCAGACGCGTCCGATTATTCTCGCCTTGTATTCGCCGTAGGACGTTGCAACCGTGACCTCGGCACCCGTATATTTTCTTAAAAAGCCGTCGGCGTAGCCTATCGGAAGCGTCGCTATCGTCATGTCTTTCTCAGCGGTAAACGTTCCGCCGTAGCTCACACTGCCGCCCTTGGGGAGCGTATGAACGTGTGAAATTATGGTTGAGAGCGACATGACAGGGCGCAGTCCGATATCATCGAAGCTGTCGGACGGATAGACTCCGTAGAGCATTATTCCAAGCCTTACGGCATCGAAGGAGTATTCGGGGAAATGCTCTGCCGCCGCGCTGTTGCATGCGTGACAGAAAAGGCGGATGCCCTTTTGTTCAAGTTTGTTCTTGACGCTGATGAACCTCCGTGCCTGACGGTGAGTGGTACTGTCCGGCAGAGTTGCATTGGGCAATTCATCATCGCTTGAAGCAAAATGAGTGAACATTCCCTCGACCTTGAGACCGGGAAGCGAGATGGCTTTTTCGGCTTCAAGCGCCGCATTCTCGCATGCAATATCGGAATTTGCGCAAATCCCGATGCGGTTCATGCCGGTGTCGATCGCGAGATGAACACGTATCTCATGCCCTCCCGCCGTCGCACTTGCAGAGAGCTTTTCCGCGTGTTCAAGACTGACCGCCGTTTGAATTATATTATTTTCTGCGAGCAGAGAGGTTTGAGAAGGTTCGGTATATCCGAGAATGAGTATCTCGGAGTCGGAGCCGACACCTTTGCATATTTCTCTCACCGCGATCGCCTCTTCGATGCACGATACGGCAAAGAAGCGGCAACCTGCCTCTATGAGCACCGGAACGCATATCTCGGCACTGTGACTGTATGCGTCGGCTTTGACAACGCAGATGGGAAGACAATCGGGTTTTTTTGAAGTCAGTAATTTATAGTTATGCTTAAGTGCTTCGGTATTTATCAAGGCTGATTTTTTGTGTGCCTCAAGAGGCGGCACACCGCCGTACAGATGGTATGGATGCATAGTTGGCTGGTATAATTAAATCACCCCCAGCCAAAGATTCAATTACACATATTCCTTTCA
>JBJDZM010000063.1:0-9783 GCA_051867975.1 Eubacteriales bacterium
CTATTATTTCTTAATAAATTTTCTCATTACTCTTGAATAATCCCGTTTTGCATTGAAGATTGCCAGAATATACGACGCGCCATCTTTAGGAACATAGTGATAAAAAATCAAGTATTCCTTGTGCACTAAAAAGCGATAATCGGAATTCTTCATTATTCTGTCATCTGGGATCGCGCCGCTCTCAGGGAACGACTCAAGTATTCTTGTTTGCTCTCTCAACTCATTAACAAAGTTAATGGCGATTTTTTTATCTTTGGCTTGCTCAGCGATGTACGTGGCAATATTCCTTAAGTCTTCTTTGGCGGTATCGGTGAATTTAACCTTAAAACTCATAAGTCAAGATTCTCCAATTCCGCAATAATATCATCGTAAGCTTCATCAGCATCCTGAACTCTGCCGAGCTTTACATCATCTATTGCTTGTGCCAAATGTGCATACACTGCGATCTTGGCTTCCAATTCTGCGATATAGTTGAGTTGTTCTTGGAAATCTTCGTGACTTAGAAGAACGGTATCTTCCTTGCCGTTCACGGTTATTGCAACAGGATTGCTTCTTGTCAAAGAAGAGATCTGTGCATAGTTCGTGCGAATATCCTTTGACGGTCTTATAGAAATAGCGTTATTCATAATAAGTCCTCCCTTACTTGGTAGTATTATTATATCACAATTATGCTACCTTGTCAATGGTTTCGAAAAATATTACTTAGAAAATATTGGATAAGATAAATATATATTCTATATCCCCTGGAGAATGTTCCCGAAGACTTCGTTTGCCCTGTCTGCGGACTTGGCAAGGATGCCTTTGAGCAGGAATAATTTTTCAATTGAGCAGTAATAAATTTTTATAAGGGAAACCGTGAGAGCGGTTTCCTTTTTCTACGCCCGGTTACGGTCGCCTTTGCGCAAAGTGTGGAAACAATGCGTGGATTTATCATATATTAATGATAAATGACTGTATCGGAGGGCATTATGGGATACACCGATTATAACGATTTATTGATTTTATTCCGCGCTTGTCTTGATGCCGATTACTACACGGTGGAGGAGTCGGGCAGCTTTTCGCTTGTTCGGGACGGCGAGAGGCTTTACGTTTTCTTTGAAAAGAGCGAGGGGAGAGAGGATTGGCAAAACAATTTTGATTTCGCGTCCGAGGCGGAAAAGTACGGTCGCGAGGGCGAGAGCTTTTATGTTCACCGAGGTTTTTTGCGCGTTTGGGAGAGCATTTTGCCCTATATAAAAGGCGCGTTGCTTGACCTCTCAATCAGGGAGATAGTATCCGTCGGTTACAGCCACGGCGCGGCTCTTGCTGTTCTTTGTCACGAATACGTTTGGTATGAGCGTCCCGACCTTCGCGGACGTATTTTCGGATTCGGGTTCGGTTGCCCGAGGGTGATCTACGGCAGAGTTCAAAGGGAGAAGGAGCGGTGGGCTGATTTTTACGTCATACGCAATTATGACGACATAGTGACGCATCTGCCGCCGCGCGCGCTTGGATACAGACACGTAGGTCAGATGGTCGTCATCGGAAAAGCGGGGAAATATTCGAGAATCGATGCGCACAGGGCAGAAAGCTACATAAGGGAGCTTGAAGATTATCCCTCTTGACAAATGCCCCGAAATGTTTTATAATTACTCTGCCGAGATTTGCGGTGTAATATATTTTTTTATCGGGAGTATGCTGAATTTGCGTGAGATAAGAAGTAATTTATATATTTTTTCGACGTTTTTGTCGGATTTCGGGAGAATAATAACAAGCCGTGTCCGCGAAGGATCTCCCGACGGTGAAAATGTTTTTGCTTATCTCGGGATATCCGAGGAGGAGCAGAAATTCTGGCGCGGAATACAGTTGCTTGAGTCTTGCAGGCTTGTGATGCTTTGCGGCAACAGAGACGGCAGACGCTCCGCGGTGGCTCTTGCCTGCCTTTCCGAGGGGCGAGGCTCGATCTATCTGGCACTTGAGTATTTTGACGTCTTTGACGCTGTGAGCTTTTTGTCCGAGCTGCCCGATTGGGGCGTGGCTGTTTCTGACGGCGCAAAAGGGTGCTTTCTCTCGGATACTTGCGAGCCTTGCGTTGATGTGGGCTTGGATATTGCAAGTGAAATCAGGGATATTATGGTGCTTTCAGATGGCAGAAATTCGCAAGGGAATGAGCCTGCCGCCGAGATGTGGAATCTCACTTGCACGGCGGCGAGCCTTATAGGTCTTGGACTGAAATGCAATATCAAGCACGATTTTGATTGTGAAACAAACGTGGGTACGGTATTTAAACGCGATTTTTATGCCGAGCTTATAGTCCTTTTAGCGGCTGATGCCCGTAAACATTCGCGTGGGCGGAGCATGTCGGTTACAATTACGGCGCAGAATCGCGGTGCGAGTGCGCGCATTTCCTACGAGAGATTTTCCGAAACCCCGGGTGTCACGGAGAAGCATCTCGAACAGATGGCACAGGAGTTTGGGATACCGATTTCGTTTTCGTACAGCGGCGGCGAGTGCATAGCCCGGGTGACTCCGTTTGCCTGTGACATTGCGCTTCAAGGTGTAAAACAGGACCCACGTCTCTTCCTTTACAATTTATAATGGCGTTATCGGAATAAAAAGGCTCGGAAATAAATAATAATCAATAGTGACGTTTTTCGCGAGGACAGTGTTTTCGAGTTTGTATGTTTCCGAGCGCGGATCCTGCCCGAGACAATTTTTATCAAAAACAACTTATGCCGCTCCCGTGCGGCAGACAGGAGGTTAAAATGGCTAAATACAGACAGGGAAGAATAAACGACGAATTTCAAAAAGAGGTCGCGATGATACTGCGTGACGTTAAGGACCCGAGGGTTTCGGGTGCTTTTATCAGCGTGACAGGAGCAGAGGTCACTCCCGACCTCAAATACGCAAAGGTTTATTATTCCGCTCTTATGGGAGACAAGAAGGAAGTCAAGCGCGGTCTTGCTTCAAGCGCGGGCTTTATCCGCGGACAGATCGCAAAGAGAATGAATCTTCGCATCACTCCCGAAATTACATTTATCGAAGACGGCTCTATCGAATACGGTGCAAGGATATCCAAGATACTTGAAGGCATCACGATTACCGAGCCTGACGAGGAGAACGAGGAAAACAATGATTGAGGAAATTTCCGATTTCCGCGCGCTCACTTTAGTTGAAACGGTCGAGAAAATAGAGCGTTCGGAACGTGTGCTGATACTTTTTCACGTCAACCCCGACGGCGATGCGGCAGGCTCGGCTTTTGCTTTGCGGCGCTCGCTTTGCGAGCTTGGCAAGAGCGCATGGTGCATCTCTGCGTCCGAGGTACCCGAAAGGCTGACCTTTACCATGCTTGACTCTCAGTCAAGCTCAAAAAAGGAGAATATGCCAAAGGATTTTAATGCCGACCTTATCGTCAGCGTGGATACCGCGTCGCCCTCTCAGCTCGGCGAGCTTTACGACGATTACAAGGGGAAGATAGACATAATGATAGACCATCACGCAAAGGGAACGGTCTATGCCGACAATTATATCATTCCGGGGGCTTCGTCGTGCGGTGAGGTACTGTGCGCTGTACTCGATGCTCTCTTTGAGCGAGCGGGAAAGAAAATGCCTTACCGTGTCAGCGAGCTTATCTACACGGCGCTGAGCGCGGACACGGGTTGCTTCAGATACAACAACACGTCGCCGTCCGCTCATATTCTGGCGGCGCGTCTGGTCGGCGAGGGAATCGACAGCGCAGATATAAATCACAGGCTTTTCGGTATGAAGACACTCAAGCAGATGCAGGTCGAGCATGCAGGCTTTGAGAGGATGAACTTCTACTTAGGCGGTCGTATTGCGATAATTACCTTTCCGTATGACCTCAAAAATCAATACGGAGCGACCGACGAGAATCTTGAGACGCTTATCGACGTTGCGCGGTGCGTCAAGGGTGTTGAGGTCGCGGCGGTGATAAAGCAGCCGACCGAGGAGAACCGCTTCCGCATATCCATGCGCTCGTCGTGTGATTTTGACGTTTCGGAGATATGCGCTCATTACGGCGGCGGAGGACACGAGAGGGCGGCAGGCTGTACGCTTTCGTCGGATTCTATTTTGGCGGCGGAGATGACCGTCGTGGTCGCTGTTGAACACAAGATGCAGGATGACGAGCAGGAGCAGTAAAAGGGTTGTTTCAAAAATGAAGAGGGGTTGCGGCAACACTTCGATTTTTCGCAAATCCTTTGTGAAATAACAACAAAAAACAAGGCTTTCTCAGATTGAAAACCTTGTTTTTTTATGCAATATGCGAATTTTGCTGCTATAATCTGTTAAGTTGTGAAAATCATTCCTCGGCAGTTTCAGCCATTTTGTCAACGTAATCCGCTGCGTACGAGCCATCGGGGGCAACGATATTTTCCTTATTGATGCCGCTGAATGCAAATTCGCCGATTTCCTTTATCGATGCTGACAGAGTAAGTCCGCCTTCGACGTTAAGCGCTTCGCATCCATAGAACGTAAGGGTTCCGATGCTCTTAAGCGTCGAGGGAGTCTTTACGTTTTTGAGAGCGGAGCAATTTCCGAACGTGTAATTTCCAATCTCAAGGAGTCCCTCGGGGAGAGTTACCGTTTCAAGCGCGGTGCAACCGAGAAAGGCGAAATCTCCGATGGATCTTGTTGCCGTTCCCTTAAATGTTACGCTCTTGAGAGCCGTACAGCCGTAAAAGGCGTTCTCGTCTATGTATTCAACCGACTCGGGGATAACGACCGATTCAAGCGCGGTGCATCCGGCAAACGCAAATTTTCCGATATATGTAACCGTGTCGGGGAGAACTATCTCCTTTATGGTCGAGAGCTGATAAAACGCCTCGTCTCCGATTCCGGTGACATCACGTTTTGCATCTGTGATCGTAGAGGGAATTATTACCTTGTGGGGAACCGATTTTCCGTTGTATCCGACTATAATCGCACTCTCGGCATGACCGTCTTCAAACGTAAGAGTACCGCCGCCCTCGGCTTCGGTGAGCTTATGGGTGGTTGAACCTGCCGAATAATCGTTAATACTGTCGGGCTTCTCCTCTGCCGCAACGCACGCAAACAAAGAAAGTGTGAGAAGGGCGCAGAGAAGAACTGATGTAATTTTTTTCATTTTTACCTCCGAGCATTGTTCTATACAAGAATATACACTATGATTATAACTCAAAAGACGTGCGTTGTCAATACCTTTCTTCAGGGTTTGGAAATCACTTTTGTAAACTTTTATCTTAATTGGCAGAGTGTGCCGTGCACAGAGAAAAAAGATTTGATACACGTATTGCCTTTTTTGGGTTTTTATGATATACTTTAGTATATATTCGTTATGCTGTCCGACGGCGGTTTTGCCGCGGACGAGAGGGAGAGAAGATGCTATCACAGGTTTTCAGCGCGGGAATTTTCGGTATAGACGGATACATCGTGACGGTGGAGGCTGACAGTCAGCCGAGACTGCCGAATTTTGAGCTTGTCGGACTGCCCGATGCCGCCGTCAAAGAGGCAAAGGACAGAGTTCGCACCGCTTGTATCAACAGCGGTTACCGTTTTCCCGAGATGTCTTTTATGCTCAATCTTGCGCCTGCCGACCGAAAGAAGGAAGGCTCGGCGTACGACGTTGCGATATTGCTCGGCATAATGAAGTGCGCCGGCATCGTATCAAGCGACCTTGACATCTCAAAAAAGTGCTTCGTCGGCGAGCTCTCGCTCTCGGGAGAGCTGCGCGAGGTGCGCGGTGTGCTTTCGATGTGCGTTGCGGCGCGCGATGCGGGATTTTGTGAGTTTTACGCTCCTGTGCAAAACGCCCGCGAGGCGGCGGCGGTCGAGGGAATAGACGTTTATCCCGTAAAGAGCATGCGCGAGCTTGTCGCTCATTTGAACGGCACCGAGCCGATAGGGAAAATAGAGTACGACAGGGATGAATTTTTCTCGCTCAGAGCAAGCTACGGCATAGATTTTTCGGACGTTAAGGGTCAGGCGCAGGCAAAGCGCGCCATGGAGATAGCCGCTACGGGCGGACACAATATTTTGCTCATAGGCCCTCCCGGCACGGGAAAATCAATGCTTGCAAAGCGTCTTCCGACAATTCTGCCCCCTCTTACCTTCGGGGAGGCTATTGAGACGACGAAGGTTCATTCGGTCTCAGGCTCACTTCCCGACGGAGTCTCGCTTATCTCAGCGCGCCCCTTCCGCTCTCCGCACCACACCATGAGCGCGGTGAGCCTTGTCGGCGGCGGAGTAAATCCCATGCCCGGTGAAGTCTCGCTTGCCGACAACGGAGTGCTTTTCCTTGACGAGCTGCCCGAGTTCCCAAAGCAGGTGACCGATGCGCTCCGTCAGCCTTTGGAGGACAGAAGGGTGACAATAACGCGAGCGAGCGGAAGAGTGACTTTTCCGTGTAATTTCATGCTTGTCGGTGCCATGAACCCTTGTCGTTGCGGTTATTTCGGTCATCCCACGCGCAAATGCACCTGCAAGCCGATAGACGTCAAGCGTTACGTTTCGCGCATAAGCGGTCCGATGCTTGACAGAATAGACATTCAAATCGAGCTTCCGAGTCTGAGCTACGCAGAGCTTGCCGACGATTCGTCGAGTGCAGAGCGGAGCGAGCAGATAAGAGAGCGCGTTATTGCGGCGCGCGAATTTGCGCGCGAGAGGATGAAGGGAGACAATTACCTCAACAATGCGTCTCTCGACTCCGCGGGAATCCGCAAATACTGCAAGGCGGACGAGGATGCGATGGAGCTTTTGCATATGGCGTACGATTCAATGGGGCTTTCGGCTCGCGGATACGACAGGATAATGAGGGTTGCGAGAACGATAGCCGACCTTGACAGGAGCGATATCATCCGTGCGGAGCATATTGCCGAGGCGATACAATTCCGCAGTCTTGACCGCAAATATTGGGGAAGTGAGGACGAGGCGTAAAGGCTTTTGAAGGTCCTTTGCGGAGTTATCATATTTTTTAGAGTTACAGTGAGGAATTTGTTTTGACGAATCTGTTGATAAGGCTGTTCATCAAGGACAGAAACAACGTAAAATCGCCCGAGGTCAGACGGGCGTACGGCACGCTCGGAAGCGTTGTCGGAATAATCTTTAATTTAATACTTGCAATCGGAAAATACACGGTCGGATTTTTGTTCGGCGCAATCTCGCTTATGGCGGACGGAATCAACAATCTCTCCGACGCAGGCTCGCAGATAATCTCTTTTATCAGTTTTAAAATGGCGGCAAAGCCCGCCGACCGAGACCATCCGTTCGGACACGCGAGAATAGAATACGTCGCTTCGATGATAGTCTCTTTTTTAGTGCTTCTCATCGGCTGGAATCTGCTTTCCGACTCGGTAAAGAAGATCTTTAACCCCGAGGCGGCTACCGAATTTTCATGGTTGATGATAATCGTACTCGGCATCTCGGTCGTAGTCAAGCTCTGGCTCTGCTTTTTCAACCGCCGTCTTGCCGACAGAATAGGCTCGTCGGTCATGAAGGCGACGGCGGCGGATTCACTCAGCGACGCCATTGCGACGGCGGCGGTGCTTGTTGCCATGCTCGTCTTCAGATTCACGGGCTTTGACGCCGACGGATATATGGGCGTTGTCGTTGCGATAATAATATTTATCGCGGGAATCAAGATCCTTAACGAGACTAAAAACGCGATACTCGGCGAGTCCGCAGACCCCGAGGTCGTCGAGAATGTCAAGCGTATCGTCTCGGAATTTCCCGACGCGCTCGGAATACACGATATGGTGGTACACAGCTACGGTCCGGGGCAAACGATAGTTACTCTTCACATCGAGGTCGACGGAGAGAAGAGCGTATTTGATTCGCACGATATGATCGACATGATAGAGAGAAGGCTCAATTCCGAGCTTGGAATTCACTCAAACATTCACATGGACCCGATCGTGACGAATGACGAGGAGGTCAAGCGCATGCGCGCTGTCGTCAGGGGGCTTGTCAAAGAAATTGACGAGAGACTTGATATTCACGATTTCCGATTCGTGCGCGGAACGACTCATACCAATCTTATCTTCGACATAAACGCTCCGTTTGAGGTCAAAATGAGCGATGCCGAGATTAAGTCGGAGATATCACGCCGCATAGCACTCTATAACAGTGACTATTTCGCGGTTACGACGGTCGACAGAACATGATTTGCACAAAACGGCGAATAAACTTGCATATTGCGGCGATTTTTTGCAATAATACATATAAAATTTGAAAGTTTACAATTTGTTAATTGCAAAAATGTGCTTAAAGAGTTATAATACAAGAATGAACTTATCATTTCTGCCCATACAGTACTTCGGGCAAAGAAAGGAAACCTTAGATGCAGCTTTATTCAAAAAATCATCAGACCGACCGTGATGAGGATATTGAAAAGGACTTTCAGACCATGCTTGACGACGCGAGAAGCGCTTATGTCATCCCAAGGCAGGCATTTGATAATTACAGGGTTAAAAGAGGACTTCGCGAGGCGGACGGAACAGGTGTCACCGCCGGTGTGACAAGGATAGGAAACGTTCACGGATACGTCATGAACGAGGGCGACAAGTGTCCCGACGAGGGAAGACTTGAATATCGCGGATATGAGATAGCGACTCTTGTAAACAATTTTGTCAAGGAAGACCGCTTCGGCTTTGAGGAATGTGCATTTTTGCTTTTCTTCGGTCATCTGCCGACAGAAAATGAGCTTGCCGAATTCAACGACCTTTTGGCGGCATACAGAAGACTTCCTCCGAGATTTACCGAGGATATCATCATGAAAGCGCCCTCGCGCTCGATCATGAACAAGATGGCGAGCGCGACTCTGGCTCTTTATGCATATGATGACGACCCCGACGATACGAGCCTTGAAAATATGCTTCATCAAAGCATGGAGATAATTGCGCGGCTTCCCGTTATTGCGGCGCAGTCGTACGCGGTATATCAAAACGCGTTCAATGACAAGAGCCTGAATATTCACAACCCGAAGGATAATCTGACGACGGCGGAGAACTTTTTGAGAGTTTTGCGCCCCGACAAGAGCTATACGAAGGAGGAAGCGAGACTGCTTGACCTCTGCCTTGCGGTTCACGCGGAGCATGGAGGCGGTAACTGCTCGACCTTTACCTGCCGTGTGCTTTCAAGCTCGGGAACCGACACGTATTCGGCGATAAGCGCGGCTATCGGCGCGCTTAAAGGTCCGCGTCACGGCGGCGCGAACATCAAGGTCCAGGAGATGTTTGACTGCATCAAGGAGAATGTCAAGGACACGAAGGACGACGAGGAGGTTGCGGCGTTCCTGTTGAAGATCCTCAACGGCGAGGCGTATGACGGCTCGGGACTTATTTACGGCATGGGACACGCGATATACACGAAGAGCGACCCGCGTGCCGTAATGCTGAAGACCTATGCGAAAAAGCTGGCGCTTGATAAGGGCTATGGTGACGACTTTGAGCTGCTTGAAAAGATAGAGCGTATTACTCCCCAGCTTTTCAAGGCGTATAAGGGAATTGACAAGGACATGTGCGCGAATGTCGACATGTATTCGGGACTTGTATACAGAATGCTTGACATTCCGGTTGAGATGTATACCCCTCTGTTTGCCATTGCGCGTGTTGCCGGCTGGTGCGCCCACAGAATGGAAGAATATTGCACGTCGAACAGGATAATCAGACCTGCGTACAAGTGCATCGCAAAGGCGAGAGAATATCAGCCGCTTAATGAGAGATATTGATCAAAGCTCCCCCCGCCCGGGGAGTTTTTTTGGTTCTATAATAAATGTTGGGGTAACCAACAGATATAGCGAAAAAAAAC
>JBJDZM010000064.1:0-2238 GCA_051867975.1 Eubacteriales bacterium
TTTTCAGTTCAACCGAGAAAATATTGCCTTTTTTGCAAAGATATATCATGCAGAGGACGACACTTGCCATCTGTGAGATGACGGTTGCGAGTGCCGCAGACCATACGCCCCACTTGAATATTCCGACGAAAATTATGTCGAGGACGATGTTAAGTACCGATGAAAAGATGAGATAGTACAAGGGGCGACGGCTGTCGCCTACGGCATTCATGATTCCACGGCAGATGTTATACATTACAAGCGCTATCGCACCAAAAAAGTAATAGCGAAAATATTCGACAGCCTCGGGGAGGACGTCGGGGTCGGTCTTCATCCAGACCAAAAAGGTCGGTGTAAACAGGACGCCTACGGCGGTCAAAATCGCACCGCTTAAGAGTCCGAAGGCGATATTTGTATGTATGGCTTTTGAGACATTTTCCTCATTTTGCTCGCCGAAATAGCGTGAGATAACGACTCCCGCACCCATGGCGGTGCCGTTGAAAAAGCTGACGAGCAGGAAGATAAGTGTTCCCGACGAGCTGACTGCGGCGAGCGCATCCGTGCCGAGAAAACGACCGACGATAAGCGAATCGGCGGTGTTATACAGCTGTTGAAATATCTGACTCAAAAGAATGGGCATGGCGAAGGCGGTCATTGTGGAATATATGCCGCCTTTTGTCATGTCGCGAGTACCTTTTGAGCTTGTCGCAACTTTGATTGACATTATTAATCTCCATTCTGCCGCATGGCGACAGCACAAATAGTAGACAGTGAATTAATTTTGCCTTTGCAAAATCCGTGCGTGAAACATATTATTTCACATTCAGATGAGGATATCTTTCACGCAATCTCCTTTGTTCCTCGTTTTTTCAGCGAGTGATGTTTTTGCGCAGACTGCCCGAAAAGTTGAAGATAAAAAATCTGCCTTTGAGTGCAGTCAAAAAGCGGAGATGCTTATTTATCGGCTTGGATATTTTTTCGATAAACGCATCATAATCATCACTCATGTCATCGCTTGAGCCTGTCAGGGCAAATACGCGCGAGAAATAGGGCGCACCGAAGCCGATATCCCCGTCGTCCTTGTAAGCGAGGACGAAAATTATCTTATCTGACATGATGTCATCGATTGCCGAAAGAGTCTGCTCGGGAGTCATGCGGTTGCTTCCCGTGACGTTTTCAAACTGCCCCACCGACAAAGAGCAGCCTTCCTCGCTTACCGTCACGGTTATCGGGAAGGTGGGCTGTGAATCGTTCGGAATTACCGCCTCACAAAATTCTCTGCCGTACTTGTCCTTGTCGTACAGCACGTTTGAGTCGAATTTTCGGTTATGTGAGAGTAGGAATTCAACTTTTTGTTCGACAGTCATTTTTTGTTCTCTCCCCTTTCATTTATAAGGTAGCGTTCATAGTAAAAAAGATACTGCTGTGCCACGCCCGCGTACTGTCCGAGGTCATCGGGGCTGAAATTCTCATCGAAATATTTTGCCATGACCTTTTTTATCCAGACGTCGACGGGAAAAGCGTCAAGCCGTGAAAATCCGAAAAGCAGGGCGCATGCGGCGACCTTGGGACCAATTCCCTTGACGGAGCAGAGGTGAGCCGAGGCATCTGCGGTCGAAGTCGAATTTTTGAGAAAATCGATATTGAGTTCACCGCTAACCATGCGCTCTGCGGCGTCGAATATGTATTTTGCGCGGAATCCCGTCTTCAGCGCAAAGAGTCCGTCGACACCGAGCGGAAGTAACTCGCTTGCAGTCGGGAAGGAGTAGAAATTCCCCTCGCTCTCCCTGTGCGACTCGGCAATATGACTTTCCATGAGGGAGACATCGAGTTTTCTGCCGCAGCTTTTGGAGAGAGAGGCAATGATCTTCTTGATGCGAGGGATGTTGTTATTCTGCGAGATTATAAACGAGCAGATAGCTTCCCACTCGTTCTGCTTGAGTATGCGGATTCCCGACGAGGTGCTGACCGCCTCGCCAAGCGTTGGGTTGTCAGACAGTGAGAGTATATCGGCGTTTATCGCGGAATAATCGCGGTCGAGGGCGAGATATTTTTCAAAGACATCATAGTACTCCCGTGCGGTCACGTTATAGATATAAAGCGTGTCCATGTCCTGAGCCACCGAGATGTATTTGCCGTGTGCGCAGCCTGCAAACTCGTTTTCATGGCGTGACGAATATACACGGTCAAAACGGAAGCATTGACCGCAGTCAAAGACCTTCGAGACGTCAAACAACTCAACGTTTTCGAGCTTTATGT
>JBJDZM010000065.1:0-2193 GCA_051867975.1 Eubacteriales bacterium
GCGGGTGGTTATTGGAAGATATGCCCATCGTATTCGGCATAGTCCCCACCTGTGTCAAGCATACGCCACACGGCTTTATAATCTATGCAGTATTGTAACCACGCGGGCAGGTTCGCCAAATAGCCGTTATCCTCGCAAAGTTCTTCGGCAAAGTCCTCGCCGCTCCTGTACTTGCCTACATAATGGTCGCGGAACTCCTCCAAGTCTGCCTTTTCGTTGTAGGTCTCTAAATAGATACCATACGCCTCGCGCTCGTCCTCGTCCAAGTCTGCCAAGTCTTGTATCTGCCGGAACTCCTGCGCGGTGGGCAGTCCGCTCTCGTGGTATAGGCTGCGGGGGTAGTTGGCAAAGTCCTGCACCATAAATTCCGGCTCTAACTCATCGAAATGCACGCGGGCGCAATAGTCGCAAAAGTCCTCGTAACTGTCAAAGGTAGTGAGGTCTATCCATCTGCCATAAAGGTCGCCGCAATTATACTTCCGATATGTCCCCAAATAGATTGCGGGGTTTTCGGTCTCGTGGTTCATCTTGTGGGCAAAAATCTCTTCGCGGGTCAATGGTTCAAAAGTTGTGTTCATTGTCTTAATGGTTTTGTAGTTAGTATTTGTATTGTTGCCTTGTGGTTTGCCTTTCGGGGGTCGGCTTTGCCGTTGCCCCCTCGGGCGGTGGTGGTTAGAGTTTGCGGCACTGACTAATGTCGAATAGGTAGCAAATGGGGAAATACTCGTCTTTCCTTGCGGCGTTCTGCTCGGTCGGCTGTTCCTGCTCGGTCTGCTCCTCGGCGGTCTGCTCCTCCTGCTTTTGCTTGCTGCGCGGCTTGCCCCAAAATAGGAATGCCTTTTCTCCTCTGCGGACTTGGTAGCCCTTATCTTTCCACTGGTCAAAGGTGTTTAGTTCGGTGATGTTGTTTTTCTTCGCGTAATAGTCGTGTAACATTTCGTTAATAGTCGGCAGGTCTTCCATACCCATCACCTGCATAAGGTCGCGCTGTGCTTGCAGTTCGGCGGAGATGGCTTTTAACTGCTCGCGCTTCTCGCTGGCTTCTAACTGCCTTGCGGTCTTGGTCTTCTCACCGGCTTGCGGGGTAGTCGGTAACTCGGCGGAGGTCATTACTTGCCCTGCTTTCACACTTTCCTTGGCGGTGGCTACTCGTGCGCTCTGTGCGCTTGTCTCGGTCTTTGTCATAGTTGTAAGAATTTTGAAAGTTAGAAAAATATGTTATTTGTTACTTGGTTACCAAACACGGCTGCAATACTCGAAATCTTCGTACTCGTCGTAAATATCACCCCAAACACCGTCCTCGTCCGCTGCGCTCGGCTCGCTAACGCAATCGAAAAATCTCGTACTTGCGGTAATGTTGGAAGAGATGTTAGATTGTTTTTCCAACTTTGCTTGTCCTGCGATGGTAAGGCTCTGTGCCTCGGTGGTCATCTGAAATAATGCTAACTGTTTCATATTCGTAAGATTTTTTTTGGTGAATACTTGCGTATAAAGTCGTTGTCGAGTTGAGTTGTTTTCCACTGCTTTCAAAAGGTAGTGGGTGCAGAAATGCAAGATTTTTGACACAAAATACTCTTTTATAGCGGAGCATAGCGTAGCCATAAAAGGAAGATTTTTTGCAAAACAGGGACTGCCTGACCTTGCATTTCGTCCGCGCCCACGTCTTACCTTTGCAGTGCGAAAACAATCTCAACAAAACTCGATAACGAACTTTGTGCGGCAACAAGTATTTCAAAAAAATGCGAATATGAAGCAGTTAAACCGATTATACCTTATCGGATGACCACCGGCACAAGAGCCCCCTCGCAGGGCAAGCGCAAACCATAACTGCCGGCATTCTTCATAGCGGCGCAAGCAGAGCCATGGAGAATGCCGAAGTTATACCTTATTGCGCCGAAGACGGCTCACTGCGGGCGTGTCGCAGGGAATAGGTCTCTGCAGCGTTTCCCGAATTTGCAAAAATGTACGATTGTTAAGACTTCCGACTTGCCGTCCTCATACGCCAATTTACCGAGGAACTACCAAGGAACTACGAAGGAACTACCACGAAACTCCCCCTGTCCGAAATGTACGATTATTAAGATTGCCGACCTGTCGGCTTGATGCGGCGTGTCCTTGATACTACTATGCAAAGAAGAAAAAGCCGGCAGTGTCTGCAAGACCTGTCGGCAAAGACGGGGCGTGTCCCCGAAA
>JBJDZM010000066.1:0-9366 GCA_051867975.1 Eubacteriales bacterium
TCATTTGATAGATTTGCGCCACGGCAAACCGTAGGGCGGGGGCTTGCTCCCGCCGAGGCATCCTCCTCTCGGGCGAAGGCTAAAGCGGAACAATGGCGAAGGCTAAAGCGGAACAATGGCGAAGGCTAAAGCGGAACAATGGCGAAGGCTAAATAAGCGGCACCGACCAAAATTGTCGGTGCCGCTCTTTTTTATACAATTTGACGAATTTATTATGCAATTACACGAATTTATAGACCGTCTCTGTCTCATAGACCTCGCCCGGTGAGAGCGTGCAATCGGTGAAATTCTCATGATTTACGCTGTCGGGCATCTTCTGCGTTTCAAGACAAAACGCATGCTGCTTATGCTGCGGATAACCGCCCTTGAGCGGATATTTTTCATTATTGAGGAAATTCGCCGAATAGAACTGAACGCACGGTGCGTCGGTGTAAACCAGCATCTCACGGTCGGTCTTCGGGTCGTAAACGCTCACGCGCGGATTCGCCATGGGCTGTGCGCTCGCTCTGAAATTGAGACAATGGTCGTATCCGCCCGCAATCGCCATCTGCTCGCAACCAAGGTCAAAATCCCTGCCTATCGTCTTTCTCTCGTTGAAATCAAAGGGAGTGCCTTCGACGCTTGCGATCTCGCCCGTCGGAATGAGATTTTGGTTTATCGGAATATACGTGTCGGCGTCCATCTGCATCTCATGACCGAAAACGTCGCCCGACGCAAATCCGCCGAGATTGAAATACGTATGATTTGTAAGATTGACTATCGTTTTCTTGTCGGTCACGGCGCGGTATTTTATCGAGAGTGCATTGTCATTGGACAACGTGTAGCGAACGTTTACCGTCAGATTGCCGGGATAATTCTCTTCCCCGTCGGGCGAGACGTATGTAAGGTCCAGCACACAGCCGTCACTTGTGATCTCGGTCTTCGCATCCCAGATCTTGTGCGAAAAACCGACGCGTCCGCCGTGAAGCGAGTTTTCTCCGTTGTTTATGTACAGCTGATATTCTTTGCCGTCAAGCGAGAACCTCCCCTTGGCGATTCGGTTGCCGACTCTGCCTATAAGCGCGCCGAGATACCCGTCCGCCTCATAATAGCTTTTCAGGTCGTCGTAACCGCAAACCACGTCGTCGAGCTTACCGCTCTTATTGGGCGCTGAAAGACGAACGACCGCACCGCCGAGGGTGATTATGTCAACGCTCATTCCGCTGTCGACCGTCAGAGTGTAGAGGTCGACCTCACCCGCCTCGCACCTTCCGAAATATCTTTTCTCTATATTCATTTTTCCGTTTTTTATCAAGCAATTATTCATCATAGCCGTTGGGGTTCTTCTGCTGCCAATTGTTTGAGTCGCGGCACATCTCAAAGATGCCGTTCTCCGCTTCCCAGCCGAGAATTTCGCGCGCCTTGGTCGGGTCTGCGTAGCAAGCGGCGATATCACCGGGGCGGCGAGGGTCGATGACGTAAGGAATCTCGATTCCGGTCGCCTCCTTGTACGCCTTGACGATGTCAAGCACCGAATAGCCCTTGCCCGTGCCGATATTGAAGTAGTCGACGCCGCGTATCTTTACGATCGCCTCAAGTGCCTTGAGGTGCGCCTTTGCAAGGTCAACGACGTGAATATAGTCGCGCACACCCGTACCGTCGTGCGTGTCGTAGTCGTTTCCGAAGACGTGAAGCATCGGGAGCTTGCCCATCGCAACCTTTGTGATGTAAGGCATGAGGTTGTTCGGGATTCCGTTGGGGTCCTCTCCGATGCGTCCCGAAGCATGCGCGCCTATCGGGTTGAAGTAACGAAGCACAGCCACGTTCCACTCCTTGTCTGAGACGTAGATGTCCTTGAGAATTCTCTCAATCATGACCTTGGTCTCGCCATAAGGGTTGGTCGCGTTACCTACTCTCGCCGTCTCCTTTATCGGCACCTCGTCGGGGTCGCCGTAAACGGTTGCGGACGAGCTGAAAACGATCGTTTTAACGCCGTGCCTTCTCATGCTGTCGGTGAGAAGAAGCGTGCCCGTCACGTTGTTGTGGTAGTATTCGATAGGCTTTGAAACCGACTCACCGACCGCCTTGAAGCCGGCGAAGTGAATAACGCTGTCGATGTCGGGATTCTCGTCAAAGATCTTGTCCATCGACGCTGAGTCGAGAAGGTCAGCCTTGTAGAACTTGAAGTCCCTGCCCGTTATCTCGCGTATCCTGTCGAGAACGACAGGCTTTGAGTTTGAAAAGTTGTCCATGATAACGATATCATAGCCCGCGTTCAGAAATTCAACCGCTGTGTGGGAGCCTATAAATCCCGCTCCGCCCGTAATAAGTACCGACATATTCTATCTCCTTTAAATTATATTATTTCCAAAGCTTTTCGGGGTATTCTCCGCTCTCCATGAGCGCGCGCAAGGATGCCTTGACCGCAGGCTTATCCTCGGAATAAGTGACTCCGTACCACGAAGCCGTCGTCGGGATGACCTTAACGTCGCATTTCCCGTCGTGCATCATCTCGTCAACCGCGCCGGGAAGGTAGTATTCGCTCTTGAGCGCCCTGCCGCCCTCGCCCGACAAAAATTTTACGAATCCCGACTCAAGAGAGGGGAAAATTTCGGGGGTGAGTCCCCAGCAGTTCATCGAAACTATCGTTTTGCCCGAAAGAGGAAGCCACTCGCCGTCCTCGCCCTCGTAGAGCGCGTCGTCGCCGTCGGTCTTTATCTTGGTAAGCTCGGTTATCGAGTCGAGCATGCCGTCCTGTGTCGTCACGCACTTTCCGCGCGAGACCGTACCGTTTTCGGTCAGCGTGTTGCGGAGAATGTAGCCTATCATGCAGTAATTTGTGTCTGTCGTCTTGATCGACTTCAGATGCTCGGCGAGCTTCATGAATGCGTCTCTGCCGTAGAAATCGTCGGCGTTGATGACCGCAAAATTGTCGTCGATAAACTCACGCGCACAAAGCAGCGCATGCGACGTACCCCACGGCTTGACTCTTCCCTCGGGGATTTGGAAGCCATCGGGGAGCTTGTCAAGCGATTGGAAAGCGTACTCAACCTTTATGTAGGGCTCAACGCGCGCGCCGACCGTCTCGCGGAACGCGTCGTAGTTTTCTTCCTTAATTATAAAGACGACCTTGTCAAAGCCTGCCTTTACCGCATCGTAGATCGAGAAATCGATAATAAACTCACCGTTGTCGGTTATGGGGTCGATCTGTTTGAGTCCGCCGTAGCGCGAACCCATGCCTGCCGCTAAAATTACAAGTGTCATAATAAACTCCAATCTGCCGCCGAGTGGGGCATTATATTCTGAAATTAATTATATACTTAAAACCCCCGTTTGTCAATTACTTTCACGAATTTTTTATTATATACTTTGTCAAAAACGGCGGGAGATAAACCCCCGCCCTACGGCTGCGTGTGACGAAATCTGCAAAAGATGACGGTAATTTCTAACCGTTCGATCGATTTAAAAATAACCCCAAAACAGGAAGGGAGCGTAACGGCTAAACCGTAGGGCGGGGGTTTATCTCCCGCCGCGACAAACAAATCAAAACAATCATAATTTGATAGATTTGCGCCACCACCAACCGTAGGGCGGGGGCTTGTCTCCCGCCGTTCTCGGCAAATGTATTTCCCGAAATGTTGTCATTTTCAAGCCTTCGTTTGCGGCGGGAGATAAACCCCCGCCCTACGGCTCTGCGTGATGAAATCTGCACATGATGACGGTAATTTCAAACCGTTCGACCGATTTAGAATAACCTCAAAACCGTAAATGTGCGTACGGCAGCGTGTGACGGAATTTGCACTTAACAACGGTAATTCCAACCCGTCCGACCGATGTAAGATAAACTCAAAACGAACAAAGATAAAAATATTTCCATTTCCTATTGACAATCCCTAACAAATATCGTATAATAGTGTATCATATGAGACACAATTTGGAGATTATATGAAAAACAACGACACAAAAAACAGCGCCGAGACGCTGGAATTCATAAAATCGCTTCCCCTTTTCAAGGGCGCGGACGAGAGTCTTTTGTCCGATGCCATTGAAAATGACAGATTCATCACCTGCCGCTACCGCTCGGGAGAGACGATCTACGCGCCCTGTCGAGAGGAAAAACGGCTTATCATCATGAAAGACGGCACGGCGAACGTCTACTCGGCGGACGAGTCGCGCTCTCTTCTCTTACGCACGCTTGAGGTCGGGAGAGTCGTCGGCGTGGCGAACCTCTTTTCGGACGAAAAATACGTCAGCAGGATAATCGCCGACAAAAAGTGCGAAACGATAGAGATAAATGCGGACGATTTTGCCGCCCTGCTTGAGCGCGACGGCAGACTCATGCGCAACTACATTTCATTTCTTTCAAATAAAATATGTCTCTTGAATAAGAAAATAGTGTACCTCACGGCAGGCAGTGCCGAGCGACGGCTCGCGACCTTCCTCGACGCGCACGCGACCGAGACGGGAGAGGACACATTTTCGCTCTCCGTGCCGATGAATTCGCTTTGCGAGATGCTCAACTTAGGGCGTGCGTCGCTCTACCGCGCGGTCGATAAGCTCGAAGCCGACGGCTGCATCAAGCGCGACGGCAAGCAAATAACCATTATAAATAAAGAGCTTCTGCTCTCAATCCCCTAAAAAACTCCACGGCGATGTCTCTTAAGATTTTTTGCCCGGCTTTTTGCAAAAAGCCGGCGCAGGGTTGTTAGGGGCGCGTAGCCCCTAACGCGCATCTCTCTTGCGGCATTTCTTTTTTGCTAAGCTTTTATCATTTACAGCAGAAACTCGGACTCCCTGCTTGCAGGGAGCATTTGCGGCAAAGTGTCATAGATTGAGTTTGTCCTCACGCCGCATGTTTTGTGCCTCTTGCATCAAAGAAAAAAGCGGACTATCAATTATCAATATAAAATAATTCGTCAAAAAAAACTTATCATCAAGAGCTTCTGCTCTCAAAATACAATTAATTCACCAAAAGAAAGGCAACCCCATGAAAAAACTCAGACTCTTCAGCGCAATTCTCTCCCTTATCCTCATTCTCTCATTTGCCCTCACCGCTTGCACCGTTGTCAAGACCGACAAGGAGGTCGAAAGCTCAACAGTCAAGACCGACGGAGAGACGGATGCCCCCGAGATAAAGCTCGACCGAGACCTTGAAATTAAGATATCCGTCCTCAACGGAACGACGGGCTTCGGTGCGGCAAAGCTGTACAGCGACGCAAAGGAAAAGAAAACGACACTCAATTATAACATTTCGGTCGAGACCGACGCCGCGAACATCCAGGCAGGACTCATCAACGGCTCTGTTGACATCGCCGCGCTCCCGACGAACGCCGCCGCCGCTCTTTACAATAAGACAAACGGCGGAGTCAAGATAGCCGCAGTCAATACCCTCGGCGTGCTTTACCTCATGACAAACGGCACGACGGTCACAAGTATCTCCGACCTCAAGGGCAAAACGGTCTACACACCCGCGCAGAACCCCGCGTTCATTTTTGAGGCGATCTGCCGCGCGAATGACCTCACCCCCGGCGAGGACATCACGATCGACACCGCCTACGCTCAGCCTGCCGACCTCCGCGCCGCGCTCGTCTCGGGCAAGGTCGATATCGCAGTCCTCCCCGAGCCTATGGTAACCATCGCAAAGAGCGCCAACGCAGACCTTTCGGTCTCTCTCGACCTCACCGAGGAATGGGAGAAGGTATACGGCGAAAACTCACTCATGCAGGGCTGTATCGTCGTCCGCACCTCGTGGGCAGACTCTCACCCCAACGAGCTTCGCGAATTCCTCAAAGAGTACGAGGAGTCGGTAAAATTCACGACCGAGAACCCGAAAGAGGCGAGCGAGCTTATCGTCTCGGGCGGCATTTTCGCAGGCAACGCCGCCGTTGCCGAGAAGGCAATTCCGAAGTGCAATATAGTCTACATGGACTCCGAGGACAATATCTCCGAGTGCCTCGGTGAATTCTTCAAAGCGCTTTACGACGTAAAGCCGCAGTCGATAGGCGGCGCGCTCCCCGACAGCGGACTCTATCTTGGTAAATGATAAAAAAAGTCCTCAGATACACCGTCATAGCGGCGATATGGCTCAGCCTCTGGCAGATTCTCGCCATGGCAGTCGGGCAGGAATTGCTCTTCCCCTCGCCGCTCCGGGTTTTAAAACGGCTCGCAGAATTCCTTGTGTCACCGAGCTTTTATTTAACCGTCTGGATGTCGCTTTTGCGAGTTCTCGTCGGCATGCTCGCAGGAATATTCGTCGGCATTTTGGGCGGCGTGCTTTGCGCCCGCTTTCGCTTCGCACGTGACTTTTTCGCCCCGATGCTCGCGATAATCAAGTCGACCCCCGTCGCATCCTTCATCATTTTGCTGGTGCTGTGGCTCAGCCGTGACGTAACGCCTGCCGTCATAGCGGCGATAATGGTGCTTCCCGTCGTCTGGGCAAACATCGAGACGGGAATACGCGAGACCGACCGAGGGCTGCTTGAGATGGCGCAGGTCTATTCAATGAGCCGAACCAAACGCCTGACCGAAATATATATCCCCTCCGTTTATCCCTATTTTCTCTCGTCTATGCGCTCGTCTCTCGGCATGGCTTGGAAAGCGGGAATCGCCGCCGAGGTTCTGCTCCAGCCGATGATGTCGATCGGAAAACAGATCTTCGAGTCGAAATATATGCTTGAGACCACCGACCTCTTTGCGTGGACCGTGGTCGTCATAATTCTGAGCGTGCTTATCGAGCTTTTGCTCGTTCTGCTCTTCGGCAGAGCGGCGACGGGCAAAAATTCTCGAAGTGCGGGAGGTGTGCGCCGTGGCTGAGTTTATTAACGTAACAAAAAAATACGGCTTTGACACCGTACTTGAAAATATCTCGCTGAAGTTTTGCAAGGACAAGTCGACCGTCATCATGGGCGAGTCGGGAAGGGGCAAGACCACGCTTTTGCGCCTTGCCGCAGGACTTGAAAAACCGACAGAGGGCGAGGTGCGCGCCGATGGCGAGAAGATAGCGTATATGTTTCAGGAGCCGCGACTGCTCCCATGGAAAAACGCGCTCGATAACGTTCGCGCGCCGCTTGAAAAGAGCGGGTATCATTTAGCCGATAAATATTTCGCCGCAACGGGACTGAACCCCGAAACGGACGGCAAAAAATATCCCGACGAGCTTTCGGGCGGCATGCAGCAAAGAGTCGCCTTTGCACGCTTTTTAGCCTACGCCGAGCAAAGCGGAGCCGACCTGCTCCTGCTTGACGAACCCTTCTCCGCCCTCGACGAGGAGACATCGGAGAAAATGGCAGGCTTGCTCGCCGACTTCTCGCGCGGCAAAACGATCGTGACGGTGAGCCACGACGAGTCCGACGCACGCCTCCTCGGCGCAAACATAATAAGGATCTAAAAATCAGACTCCCCTCGGGGGAATGTTAAAAAGGCGCTGTCTCAAATGCCCATAACGCGCATTTGAGACAGCGCCCGATTTTATTTTGACACCGTATAAAGCGAATAGAAATATCCCTTTTTATCCATAAGCTCAAAGAAGGTTCCCGACTCGGCTATCTGTCCGTTTTTCATAGTTAATATGCAATCGTAACGGCTGAGCAGTTTTTCGTCAAGCGCGTGAGTCACGACGATGCGCGTGATGCCGTCAAGCTTCAGAATTTCGGACGATACGCCGAACGCCGTCTCATTGTCAAGTGCCGCGGTCGCCTCGTCAACGAGCAGTATCTCGGATCTTTTCAAAAGACTTCTCGCAATAGAGATTCTCTGCCGCTCACCGCCCGAAAGGGCGTTTCCGTTCTCGCCGCAGAGGTAGTCCTCGCCGCGCTCGTCAATGAGCGTCCTGAGTCCCGAGAGGTCGATCGCCCTGTCGACCTCCTCGCGCGGAAAATCCGAAAACATAGTAATATTGTCCCTTATCGACGCGTTGAAGACAAAGACGTTCTGCTGTATCATCGAGACCATGCCGTAAAGCGATTCGCTTGATATCTCACAAAGCTCCGTGTCGTCGTAATATATGCTTCCCTCGGGTGCTTTGTACGATGCCATAAGCAGGGAGAGCAGCGTTGATTTGCCGCTTCCCGAGCCGCCGACGATGCAGTAGCTTTTGCCCTTCTCAAAGCGGAAATCGATGCCTTTGAGTATCGGCTTTTCGGGTTCATACGCAAACGAAAGATTTTTCAGCGTGATAGCGTCGTCAAGCACCCTTTTCTCATTTTCGCCATCCGAGCGCACGTTAGTCTCAAGCAGATCTGCAACCTTGCCTATGAGCGAGAGAGATGCTTTGCACTCGGCTAAAGCCGACGGAATACTTGCGATCGGGTTTATCACATAGTTGAGCAGCTGAACGAATATCAAAACAGAACCGGCAGAGATCGAACTGCCCGAAAGCGCGAGATAGGCTCCTACCAAGAAGACTCCCAACTGCAAAATACATCCCGCGACACCTGCGCATCCGCTGACTATCACTGCCATTTTCATCCTGCGCTTTTTCGCGCCGTCAAGACTTTTGACTTTCTCGGCATAGAGCCTGCACATCTGCCTCTCGGCGCGGAAGGATTTTACGACCGAAAAGCCCGAAAGCGCGTCCCTCAAGGTCGACATATAGGACTCATTTTTGACCGAGACCTCTTTCTCCGCCTTCTCAAGCAGACCGCCCGTAAGTAGGGAGGCGAGGATGGGGAGTATTGCAAACAAAATCGAGATAAGGGTCAGAATAGGACTGTAACAGAACATCAAAACGAGGGCGGCGATAAACATCACCGACTGCTCAATGACGGTAAAAATGCTTTGAAGATAACCGTTTTCAATCGATATAACATCGTTCGAGAGGGCGGAGATATATGTCGACGTATTCTCGCCCGAGAACGCCGAAATTCCCTTCTCGGATATCTTGGAAAAGACAAAATTCTTGTACTGCGAGCTTGCCTTCGTCTTGAACCTCGGCTCACCGAAATACGACAGCGCACAGCCTATCATAAGTAAAGCCACCCCGAGGGCGGTCAGTCCGACAAGCTGTGGCAGCGTGAAAGCGATAGACTCGCCTGCGATAAGGTCGATTATCTGCTGAAGCAGCCACGAGACCAGCATCGCCGACGCCGTCATAAAGAGCGTTTTGAGCAAAACGAGCAGAAAAAAGCCGATATTTCCACGGTAAAACTGCCTTATGTAGGGCGCTATGTCGGGCTTGTTCTTTGACTTCATTCTCTTATACCCTCTTTACGTTGACACTGCCGAGGTTGTTTTCGCCTTTGATGATAAGAACGGGACCCGAGGTCTCATTCGTCGGCGCGGAGCCGTGTCCGAGCGAGTTGTGGATCTCCATAACGACTCTCCAATCCTTCGGAACGTTCACGGTCGTCGTGCCGAGATTGTTTTCAAGCGCGAGGACTCCGCCGCCCT